>DATECC010000072.1:0-2118 GCA_036516635.1 Minisyncoccota bacterium
TCGCCAAAACAATTATTAACCAAGTCGGCATTGGGGCGATTATAGCATAAAACAGGTTGATTTTTCACTTTGGTCACAAAGCACTAAGTTTTTTCACCGGGAATCTTTCCCTACGGGAATGGTGCAGGTTTCGCTTTTCTCGGAAGAAATAAGCTCAACCTTTTCGATTCCCGGACGCGAGTGAAGCAGTTCACTCGCTTGAGGTCAAAGCTCGTCGCCTTGTTCCCAGCTTTGACCCCACCGGGAATCGAACCCGGATTCCAAGCTTGAGAAGCTTGTGTCCTAACCGTTAGACGATAGGGCCGCATTTGGCGGTAATTTCGGCTGGTGCTATAATTTAGCATAGATTTTGAGATGAAAAAAATACTGCTGGCCATTATTATTTTTTCCGCCGTCAAGGTATTTTCGGCGACGACTGATGATCCGACTTCAACCTCCACCGATTTGATGGCGACTACGACTTCCGCCACCTCCAGCGCTCCCGTCTCTCCTCTCATGGCTACTCCAGCTATCTCCTCTGTTGTTTCAACTGACACTTTCACTTCCGAAAAGACTTTTGCTTTGACGGTTAATGATATTTCCGAGATTTGTGGTTCTTCCGGAGAAATGCCGCCGGCGAGATATTGGTGGATATTTGTGAATTCTTTGACCGAGACCGGCGGCAGTTGCGGCGGCGGCAGTTTTTGCAGCCAGACTTTTACGGCTGATACTCTATCGGTCAACGCGGAAATTTCTCTACCGCCGCGATCCGATTATTATGTGGTCGGAACTTTTTGCAGCGATAACACCGCTAATCCCAGTGATCCAAACGGCAATTTTTGGTCGCCCGGCACGGTTTTGCCCTTAGTTGGGGACGATGAACCGCCGTTTGACCCGATTTTTAGTGTATCAGACTAAAATGCGTTGGTGTAAAATATTTTTAGCGCTGATTATTTTTATCATCGTCGCCGGTTGGATTTTTTCCGGCTGGCCGACAATCTGGCAAAATCCGTTATGGCCGCCAAAACCGCAGACGGTTTCCGCCGCGCCTCTGCATATGCTGCTTTTTTGGGACGGCGGCGGCGCGCCGAGCGGTTGGAGCATTGTAACAACTTACGATGGTAAGTTTCCGCGCGGCGAGAGCGCGGCGAATTTTGGCACGACCGGCGGCAATTTAACTCATACACCGACGACCGCTTCCGTGGTGAATAATACCGCGTCTCTTGGTGCCATTTCCTCCGGTAGCACGAATGTTTCTAATTATACTCATACTCACACTTCCCTTTCAGTAACTGTCGGTTCAGCGCTTAATCTACCGGCAACCAAAGGTCTTAAACTGATTCAATTTGACAACGGCATTCCCGTTTCCATCCCGGCTGGCGCGATTGCCATTTTTGACGCCGCCGCGCCAAGCGGCTGGACGAGACAAGACGCCTATGACGGCTATATGATCCAGGCCAGCAGTACTGTGGCGACCGCCATTGGTTCCGACACGCACACCCATTCGCTAACTTGGAGTTCATTAAGCGCCGCTTCTCAAACCTCCACTGGCAATACCGCCGGCCAGGCAGCGACCACCGGACATACTCATGTCGCCCCCAGTCCCACCACCGGCGCCAGCGCCACGGCCCTACCGCCGTATATTCAAGTGATTATTGCCAAAGCGGATTCCGCTACCGCTTCATTGCCCAACAATCTGATTGCGATGTTTGACGGCACGCCTAATTCGGCTTGGACGATTGCCTCGGACAGCGGCGGCGCTTTCTATCAGAAACTGATTCGCGGCGGCGCCACTTACAGTACCAGTCCTTCTCCCGCCGGCGCTACGACCCATAATCATAGCGCCGAAACTAGCGGCGCTTCAGCCGCGGCCAGCAATAAGAGCAAGGGTTCGACCACTGGCGGTACGGCCGTCTCTACCGAAGATCACACTCATACTATGACGGCGACATTTAACACTGGTACCGATAATATGCCGCCGTGGTTTAATGTCGTTTACGCCAAAAAAAACACCAATGCGGCGCCCAACGCTCCGTCGCAAGATTCGCCAAGCAACGGCGCGACGGGAGTTTCTCTGACCCCAACCTTTACCATGACGGCGACGGATGATGATCAAGACAATCTCGGTTATAAAGTAAC
>DATECC010000073.1:0-2901 GCA_036516635.1 Minisyncoccota bacterium
ATTACTTTACCGGTCGGCCCGGCCACTTGCGCCAAGAGCGCCGTTTGCCAACCGGAGCCCGAACCGATGTCCAGAATTTTGTGGCCTAATGCCGGTGCTAATTTTTCCAGCATAAACGCGACCGTCCACGGTTGGGAGACAGTCTGACCGAAACCAATCGGCCGCGGTTCATCAAGATAACTCCATTCTCGTTCAGAATGCGACAAAAAATTCGTCCGATCAATTGCTTCAAAAGCCGCGATCAAAGCTGGCGTTCGCAGAACGCCGCTGGAAATTAAATCCTCAATCAGTTGTTTATTATTTGATCTCGTAGCGCAGGGTGAGCGAAATTCTGATTTCCTGTGACCCAGGTTCAATGGTCGGCGCGGGCGAAATATCAGACAGCGCCATCATTTCCGGTCCGCCGCCGCGGCCGTATTTGTCATAGACACCGCCCTCATCAATCCCGAGCAACCGGCCCAAACGGAAGCCGCCGGCCACGGCCGTGGCTTTGGCTTTTGTCTGGGCGCGCGCCAACGCTTCGGCGCGCGCTTCATTTTCCAATTTCACCGGATCATCTACTGTAAACGACAGCGCCGACACATTATTGGCCCCTTGTTCAACGACTCCGGTTAAAACTTCGCCTAAAACAGCAAAAGCAGATTGCCGCACTTTGACCGCGACGGTGGTCTGAACCGTATAGCCGACAATGGTCGGCGGCGGACAAACGGTGTTTTCCGGCGCGCGAGCAATCAGTGGCCGGCAATAGGTTGATTCAGAGCGCGGTTCCAAATTGTAACTTTCGGTTTTAATGTCTTCCTTGGCAAGTTTTTTGGTTTTCAAATAATCAATCGCGCCGTTGACGCGCGCGGTGTTATCTTTTTGCAAAGCGGCAATATCTTTACCACTCTCGTTAATCACCGTGAAAGTGAAATGCGCGACATCCGGCACGCCGACCGCTCGACCTTCGGCTGAGACGGCAAAACTGCGGTAAAGTCCGGGTTGAATGGAGTCGGCGTAAGTTTCGGCCAGCCACCAGAGCGCACCGGCGGAAATTAAGACGGCTAAAATAATCGTCCAACCGAGATAATTTTTGATTTCCTCGTTCATTCTCTCAAGTTTAAACAAAAAGAGCCGGAAGCGCAATGCTTCCGGCTTTACCGACGCCTAACCGAACGGCGAAATAACCAACCGTTCCAGATCATCGGCTGGAACAACCTTCACCAAGCGCGGTGAAAGCAAACGCATTACCGGTACCACGCCCCGACCAACAATTTCGGGAGGAAAAGCCAAAATTATAACCATCTGTTCCCGATACCAAGCTAAATCCCCTTCCTTAAACCCCAAGGGCCAAACTCGGCATAATCTGAACATAGGACGACTCTCCTAAAATCGGCGATCCTGATTTGGAATGGTAGCAGAGCGTTGGGGATAAAGCAAATTAAAAATTATCATTCCAATCCCAGAGTCTTTAAGATGAAGGCGTATTCAAAAGCCAATTCGCGCAGGGTGTCGTAGCGGCCCGAGGCGCCGGCGTGGCCGGCGGCGAAATTAGTTTTCAACAGCAATAAATTCTGGTCGGTTTTGGTGGTCCGTAATTTTGCCACCCACTTGGCCGGTTCCCAATAAGCGACGCGCGGATCGTTCCAACCGGCGGTGACCAATAAATTCGGATAATTTTGCGCGCGGACATTGTCATACGGCGAATAAGCGGCCAGACAATCGTAAAATTTTTTCTCCCGCGGATTGCCCCACTCGCCATACTCAAATTCAGTCAACGGCAAAGACGGATCCAGCATCGTGTTAAGCGCATCCACAAACGGCACATCGGCGATCATCGTCCGGAACAAATCCGGCCGCCGGTTGGCCGCCGCGCCGATGAGTAGACCGCCGGCGCTCCGGCCGAGCGCCGCCAATCTATCCGCGCTCGTCCACCTCTCGCGAATCAGGTATTCGGCGCTGGTAATAAAATCGGTAAAAGTATTCGGCTTGTTCAAAAACCGGCCGGCCTCATACCAACTCCGCCCAAGTTCGCCGCCGCCGCGGATGTGAGCGACAGCAAAAATTACGCCCCGATCCAGCAGGGGTAAAAGCGCGGCGGAAAAACCGGTTTCAATGACCGTTTCATAGGCGCCGTAACCGTAAAGCACCAACGGGCGAAGTTGACCCGGGGCGCGCGGGCGGCGATAAACGAGAGACAACGGAATCCGCACGCCGTCCGGCGCCGGCGCCCAGAGCCGTTCACTGCCGTACTGGCCGGCATCGTAACCTGAAGGCAAGGTTTGTTGTTTTAGTAACTTTTTTTCGCCGGTCAAAAAATTATAATCATAGACGGAGTCCGGCGTCACTGGCGACGAATAGCAAAAACGAAATGATTCGGCCGTGAATTCTAAATTAATTTCGGCGCGGACAGCGTAGAGCGGTTCGACAAAATCCAGCCGGGAAGGTGACTGATTGGGGTTGGCGCTTAAATTGATGATCTCAAATCGCCGTCGGGCCCCCTCCCGAACAGTCAAAACTAAGTGCGTTTGAAAAACTTCCAGATCGTCCAGAATCGCCGCCACGCGCGTTGGCACCAACTCCCGCCACTGGTCGCAGTCGGGCGCGGCGACGGTCGTTTGCAGGAGACGGAAATTCGGCGCGCCATCGTTAGTCAAGATATAAAGCGTGTCGCCGGCCGGATGATGATAAGGATGATATTCAATTCCCGCCCGCCGCGGCGCCACGAGTCGCGACGGTTGAAGCGGTTGCGCCGGGTCAAGGAAACGGCACTCGGTGGTATCGTTGCTTTCCAGATCAATGAAAATCAGGCGGCGGCTGCGCGCCGCGCGCAGCCAAACATTGAAGCGGCGGTCGGTTTCCTCGTAAACCAAAGTGTCGGCGGCGGCCGGCAACGCCAGATCGTGGCGATAAACACGGCTG
>DATECC010000074.1:0-3566 GCA_036516635.1 Minisyncoccota bacterium
TCAATCAACTGGTCTATAAAAAACTGCGCGCGCGGCGCGCGTCCAACATGGTTTTTCTGGTGGCGTCGCTCGGCGTCTTTACTCTCCTGCAAGCCCTGCTCGCCATTTTCTTTTCCAGCCAGTTTCAAACTTTGTCCACCAACGCCGCCGGCGGGCGGGTGTTTGAAATTTTCGGCCCGACCACTTGGCTCGGCACCGGCGCCGTCATCACCCAAGTGCAATTGATTATTCTTTTGAGCGGCTTGGCGATTATGGGCGCGCTGGCGCTATTGCTGAAGCGAACGCTGTTTGGCAAGGCAATTAAAGCCGTGGCCGACGACGAGGAAGTGGCCAAGGTCGTCGGCATTGATACGGCCAAAATCATCGGCGGCGTTTTCTTTATCGGCGCGATGATTGCCGGCCTGGCGGGCATTCTTGTCGGTTTTGACACCGGGATTGAACCGACGATGGGGCTCTCGCTGTTGTTGAAGGGCGTGATTGCCTCCATTATCGGCGGCATCGGCAATGTCTACGGCGGCGTGCTCGGCGCCTTCCTGCTCGGCTTCGTGGAAAATTTCGGCATCTGGCAGATTTCCGGCGAATGGAAAGACGCGATCGCTTTCGGTCTGCTGATTATTTTCCTGCTTTTTAGGCCGCAGGGAATCATTAGAAAGTAGAAAGTTATGGAATACCTCATTCACCTCGCCATTCTCGTCGGCATTTATGCCATCTTGGGCGTCAGTTTAAATTTGGTGGTTGGCTTTACCGGCCTGTTGTCGGTAACGCAAGCCGCTTTCTACGGTCTCGGCGCCTACACGACCGCCTTGCTCCTCGTCAATTTCGGCGTTAATTTTTTTCTGGCGGCGATTATTGGCATGATCCTGACGGCGATGATCAGTTTCCTCATCGGTCTGGTGTTAAGTCGTTTCCGCGGCGATTACTACGCGCTCGGTTCGTTCAGCTTCAACATCATTATTTACAGCGTCTTTCTGAACTGGCAAGCGGTTACCCGCGGGCCGCTCGGCATCCCGGGCGTCGCCCGTCCCAGTTTGTTTGGTCTGACTTTTTCCAGTAATTTTTCTTTCTTACTTTTAACTTTAAGCCTGTTACTTTTAACTTTTCTTTTTACTCGTTGGTTAACCGTCTCCTCCTTCGGCCGCGTCTTGAAAGCGATCCGCGAAGACGAAACGGCGCTACAAGTTTTCGGTTATCGCCCGATCCATTACAAACTGGTGATTTTTGTGATTGGCGCCGCTCTAGCGGCGCTCGCCGGCGCACTTTTCGCCTCCTACATTACTTTTATTGACCCGTCCAGTTTCGTTTTATTTGAATCAATTTTCATTCTGGCCATTATCATTCTCGGCGGTCTGGCCAATCTCAAGGGCTCTGTCCTCGGCGCGCTCTTTTTAATTTTACTGCCCGAAGCGCTCCGCTTCGTCGGCTTCCCCTCCGATGTCGCCGCCCAAATGCGACAGGTGGTGTACGGGTTGATTCTGGTTTTTCTGATGCTTTACCGCCCGCAAGGTTTGATGGGGGAGTATAAGTTGTGATAAGTTAAAAGCGGAAGTTTATCAAGTAAAAAATTGAATATGAAAAACCTAATTTGGATCATCGTTATTCTAGTCATCATCGGCGGCGGGTGGTGGTTCAGCCAGAAACCGGAAACGCCGCCGGCGGCTAGCGAGCCGATTAAGATTGGCATGATCGCTGGGTTGACTGGTCAGTACGCGGCCATCGGAGAAAATTATGTTAAAGGAGCGCAATTGGCCGTCGACGAATTGGAGCAAAAGGACCCGAATTTTAATATTTCTTTGATTATAGAAAATGATGATTTTGATCCCAAAAAGTCTCTAAGTGCCTATGAGAAATTAATCAGCATTGATAAAATCAATGCTCTAATCAGCGAAACCACGCCAACCATTGAAGCAATTTATGATCGAGTGGTCGCTGAAGATATTCCGGTGATGCAAGGCGGGGAGCAATCATCTGATCCAACCGACGATAATGTGATTCAAATTCAACCGGGTAATTATCCGGCCGAAGTAGCGCTGGGCGAACACATTAAAAATTCAAAGTACAAAAATATTGTAGCTTTTGTTCAGAATTATCCAGCGATGTTGCGATTTTTCAGAGGATTTGAAACTGGTTATACTGATAAGCTTAACCAAATACCGATCAATATCGGTGACAAAGATATGCGCACTCATGCTCTTAAGGCACTTCAAGTTAAACCGGACGCGATTGTTTTCTTGATGTTCCCAGACGACGGCGCGCTGCTTCTGAAAGAAGTTGATAAATTATTCAGTGTTGGCGATAAACCCAAATATGTTTTTGACGCCAATTTTCAAGCCGGATTTTCTAATTATAAAAACATCTTGGGAGACTTGAAATTTCTTGATGGTAGCATCGTTGGCATCGTTGCTCAAAATATATCTCCTGATTTCATCTCGGATTATAAACAGCGCTGGGGAATTGATCCCGCTTTAGGCTCCGAGTATGGCTACGATGCGGTCCAAGTTCTAATAAAAAATTACGATTCGGATTCAAAACAATGGATAATCAATATTAAATCAGTTAACATTGAGGGAGTAAGCGGCGTAATCCGATTCGACGAAGTCGGCGTACGTATTCCAGAATTTAAGAATACGATAATCAAAAATGGCGAGATCGTCTATTAACCAAAGATCATCAAAAACGGCCAGTTTGTCCGGTTCCCCGAGTGATGGTATAGTGAGGAGATGAAAAGAATCATCCAATTTCACATTTCCAAGGGCGAAAAATATTATGTGGCCGAAGGCATTGACTTGCCGGTGGTAACTCAAGCGCTTACTCTTGATGAGTTGGCGCGCAATATCGAAGAGGCCGTCGCCCTGCATCTCAAGGGAGAAAATCTAGCCGCGCTGGGGTTGGTGGAGTCGCCGTCGGTTTTGGCTAATTTTGAGTTGCCGGTGGCCGCTTATGCCTAAACTACGGCGAGATTTAAGCGGTAAGAAATTACTCTCGCTGTTTTCTAAATTGGGCTTTGGGTTGGTTGAACAACACGGCAGTCATGCTAAATTGAAACGGATTGTTGACGGCAACGAACAAATACTGACTATTCCCGTCCATAAAGAAATAGATGTTGGCACAGCGCGAGCGGTTTTTAACCAGGCCTCGCGGTTTGTGCCAGAGAAAGAATTGCGCCGGTATTTTTATACAGAATAAGTTTGTCCGATTAGAACAGGAGTGATACAGTGGAGAAAATGAATAAGGTAACTTCAACAACGATCAAAATTTCTCCCCAATCGCTCAAGAGGGGCGTAGTGGTAATGGCGGCGGAAGAATATGAACGCTTGCAGACCCGGGCGATCCCAACTTATTATCTGACGGGCAAGAAAGCTCTGGAACTTGATAGATTAGTGGAGGAGGGATTGTGTGAACACCGAGTTGGTAAAACGATCAAAGCGAGATCCTTAAAGGAAGCTCTTAAAGTCTACGAGCGCAGACATGGTCGAAATTGAATACAGTTCTAAATTCCTTAGGTTACTGAAAAAGTTGCCAATAACTATACAAAATCTA
Organism: Minisyncoccota bacterium; assembly: GCA_036516635.1. Classification (GTDB taxonomy): domain Bacteria; phylum Patescibacteriota; class Minisyncoccia; order Phycocordibacterales; family JACOZG01; genus JACOZG01. The sequence continues at coordinate 3,538 of DATECC010000074.1, forward strand.
GCCCAAGAAAGAGAAGAAATTTTCCTAGC
>DATECC010000075.1:0-4006 GCA_036516635.1 Minisyncoccota bacterium
TTTGTTTAAAAAAGGCCATTTATTGTCCGGGGCGGAGGCCAAAGAAGCCGACACCCACGGCGTCGCGGAAGTAGAGATTCGCTCGGTCCTGACCTGTCAAGCCGTTCGCGGAGTCTGCCAGCTCTGTTATGGTACGGATCCCGGGCGGGGCCAGTTGGTGGAAATCGGCGAAGCAGTCGGCATCGTCGCCGCCCAGGCGATCGGCGAGCCCGGCACGCAATTGACGATGCGGACCAAACACTCTGGCGGCGTTGATGTCGGCGGCGACATTGTCGGCGGTTTGCCGCGGGTGGAAGAAATTTTTGAATGTCGGACGCCCAAACACCAGGCCGCCGTGGCGACGACCGCCGGCGTCGTGGCGGCGGTCAAGCCGTCCGATAAAGAAAACATCATTACGATCTTGCCGGCGCCGACAGACAAGGATAAAAAAAGTTCCGCCGCCGAACCGGTGGAATACAAGGTTTCGCTCTTTCGCACGGCGCTGGTCAAGGTCGGGGACCGGATCGCCGCGGGCCAAATTTTAACCGACGGGCCGGCCGACCTGCATGAACTTTTCCGCGCCGCCGGTAAAGAGGTCACCGAAGAATACATTATTAGAGAAATCAGCAATATTTACGAGTTGCAGGGCGCGTCCATCACCCGCAAACATATTGAAGTGATTATTCGACAGATGTTCGGCCGCCGGCGGGTGAAAAAAAGCGGTCGTTTGCCGTTTGAAGTCGGTGAAATCATTGATCAAGCGAATTGGCTGACTGCTCAGCAAGAAATCAAAAAACCCGCCGATGCCGACGCCGAAGCGGAAACAATGCTGTTTGGTATTTCCGAAGTCTCGCTGACTTCGTCCAGTTTTCTCGCCGCCGTTTCGTTTCAACAGGCGACGAGAATTTTAATTAAAACCGCTCTGGCGGGCGGGCTTGATGGTCTGCGCGGCTTAAAAGAAAATGTCATTGTCGGTCGCTTAATTCCGGCGGGTACCGGCCTGAAACCAGATTATGCCGCATCATGACCTCAACTGTCGAGCAAGTCAAAGCCCGGCTAGCGATCGTTGAGGTCGTCGGCGGCTATTTGAAGTTGGAACGCGCCGCCGCCAACTGGCGCGCGCGTTGTCCTTTTCATCAGGAGAAAACCCCGTCTTTCTTTGTTTCGCCCGGACGGGGGACCTGGCATTGTTTCGGTTGCAATCGCGGCGGTGATCTGATCAGTTTCGTTCAGGAAATTGAAAATCTGGATTTCGTCGGCACGCTCAAACTGCTGGCCGAGCGCGCCGGGGTGGAGTTTCAGGTGCCTAATCGCGCGCTGGCGAGTTTGAAAGATCGGCTTTATCTCTTGCACGAAGCCGCCAACCGCCACTACACCGAACAATTATCAAAATCCCCGGCCGTGCTGGATTATTTAACAACCCGGGGCCTAACCGCGGAAACGATCAAATCATTTCGGCTCGGTTTTGCGCCGGCCGGCTGGCGGAATATCGGCCCGATTTTAGACCGCCAAAATTTTAAAGAAGCGGAATCAATCGCCGCCGGATTGCTCGTCGCGCCGACGGCATCTCACCGCGAAGCGTATGATCGTTTCCGCCAGCGGATAATGTTTCCTCTGTTTGATTCGGTCGGCCGGATCGTCGGTTTCTCCGGCCGGATTTTCGGGGACGACGATAAGCAGGCAAAATATCTCAACTCGCCCGACACGCCGCTGTACGATAAATCAAAACTGCTTTATCTGTACGATCGCGCGCGGTTGGCGTTGCGTACCGCCGACCGTTGTATTTTGGTGGAAGGTCAAATGGATGCGTTGTTGTCGCATCAGGTCGGTCTAGTGGAAACCGTGGCGGTTTCGGGGACGGCCTTGAGCCCAGATCATTTAACTTTAATCAAACGTCTGACCAATAATCTGATTATGGCTTTCGACGCCGATTTGGCCGGCATCAAAGCCGGCCAACGGGCGATTGAATTGGCTTTGGCCGCCGGCTTTGAAGTGAAAATTGCCGTGTTGCCGAATGATAACGATCCGGCCGATTTGATCAAAACCGACCCGGAACAATGGCGCCGCGCAGTGGCCGAAGCCGTCCACATCATTGATTTTATGCTGACGGTTTTACAGCGACCGCGGCCGGGTAAAAGTGAGGCGACCGGTCTGGCCGACCAACGCGCGCTGGCCCACGCGATTGAACGAGAAGTTTATCCGTTTATTGTCCGTTTGGCTAACCCACTGGATCAGGCTTTTTTCATAAACCAGATTGCCGTCTTACTCGGTCTGTCCGATCAAGTCATCAAAGCGGGGGTGGAAAAAGTGAAGATCAATCCGGCGCGAACGGAATCGGCGCCAGCGACCGAGACCTCAGCGCCACCGCCGGCGCGAACGCGCCGCGAGCGGCTAGAGGAAATGATTTTCGGTTTGACCGTTTGGCGCGCTGAATTGGCGCCGCCGGCGCGCGCGCATTTAGGATCGGAGAAATTTGACCAGCTGAATGCGGCGTTAACGGCGCGGCGCGATGAATTGACATTGGCCGCGGAGGTGGCTTACGGCCGGGCAAATAATTTTAATGAAGAATTAAACGAACTTTTGGCTTATTGGCAGACTGAAGTTTGGCGCGAGGAATTGGCAGTGCTATTGGCTAAATTGAAACAACTCCAAGGCGCGCCGCCGGCGGTGGTCACGCCGCTGTTAGCCCGCTGTCAGAACTTATCGCAAAAAATTAATAATTTGAAAAAACTATGAAAAAACCAACCGTCAAAAAAAAGACCAAAATCAAAACCCTCAGCCACTCGGTTAAGAAAAAAGTAAAGATCAAAAAAGAAAAAAACCAGAAAACTAAAAAAGATCTGTTTGAACATCTGCTGGCCCGCGGCCGCGAGCGCGGCTTTATCACCTACGGCGAATTGTTGAAAGAATTTCCCAAAATTGAAACCGATCTGGAGTTTTTGGAGGAAATTTACGATCGGCTGGATCAGGCCGGGATTGATGTGCTGGAGGAAACCGGTTTTTTGAGCGAGATTGGCGACGAAGAATTGGCCTTGAAAACAAATGTTTCCCGCTACGGTCCGACCTCGTTTGATTCAGTCCAAATGTATTTGAAAGAAATCGGCCGGCATAAATTAATCAGCGCCGCCGAAGAACGGGAATTGGCGAAACGGATTTTAACCGGCGACAACGAAGCGCGCCGCGCGCTGGCTAACGCTAATTTGCGGCTGGTCGTCTCCATCGCCAAGCGATATGTCGGTCGAAGCAGTAATTTAACCCTATTGGATTTAATCCAAGAGGGGAATCTCGGCTTATTCAAGGCGGTGGAAAAATTTGACTGGATGCGTGGTTATAAGTTTTCCACTTATGCCACCTGGTGGATCAGACAGGCGGTCACCCGAGCGTTAGCCGACCAGTCGCGAACGATTCGGATTCCGGTCCATATGGTGGAGACAATCGCCAAATATAAGCAAGTGGTCCGGCGCCTGATTCAGGATCTGGGGCGGGAACCGTTGCCGTCGGAAATTGCGACCGAGATGGGAGTGGAAGTGGAGAAAGTGATGATGATTGAAAAAATTGATCAGGCCACCGCCTCGCTGGATAAACCGACGAACAGCGATGAGGAAAAATCAACCATTGGTGAATTTATTCCGGACACCAAAATGATCACGCCGGGCGACGATGCCGCGCGCCGGATTCTGCGCGATCAGATTCAAGAGATTTTGAAAGATTTGACCGCCAAAGAACGGCGGATTTTGGAAATGCGCCACGGTCTGACCGACGGCGTAATGCGAACGCTGGAAGAAGTCGGGCGGGAATTCGGCGTCACGCGGGAGCGAATCCGCCAAATTGAGGCCAAGGCCCACGAAAAAATCCGCCAGCACGAAAAAGTCAAAAAACTGCTGGGCTACTAATTAGTTATTTATTGCGCGAGAAGCGTGTCAATAAGTTGCTTCATTCCGGCCAACGGAACAGCACCTTCCAGAGCAAATTTCTGGTCGCCCGGGCCAATGACGACCGGCAGAGGCGTGCCGCGCCCGCCGATCTG
>DATECC010000076.1:0-4191 GCA_036516635.1 Minisyncoccota bacterium
TGTGGACGAGAAACATAAAGCGGCGGTGATCACCGAAAGCGGCATTGCCAAGACCGAACAAAAACTTGGTCTGGATAACATTTACACCGATCGGGGCATCAAGTATGTGCATCATTTGGAAACGGCAGTCCGGGCACAGGCGCTGTTTCTCCGCGATCGCGATTATGTGGTGCGCGGCGGGGAAGTAGTCATTGTGGACGAGTTTACCGGCCGGCTCCAACCGGGTCGGCGCTGGTCCGACGGTTTGCATCAAGCGATTGAGGCCAAGGAAGGCGTGGCGGTCAAAGAAGAATCCCGCACTTACGCCAGTATCACTTTGCAAAATTATTTTAAACTCTACGAAAAATTAGCGGGCATGACCGGCACAGCGCTGACTTCCGCCGAGGAATTTCGCAAGGTCTACGGACTGGAAGTAACCGCCGTGCCGACTAATCGGCCGAATGCGCGCGTGGATCTGACTGATCTCGTATTTCAAACCGAGGCCGGCAAATTCCGCGCCATTGTCAAGAAAATTGAAGAACTGCATCGCCGCGGCCAGCCGGTGCTCGTTGGCACCGTCTCAATTGAAAAAAATGAAATGTTGGCGCTCTACCTGAAACAAGCCGGCATTCGCCATCGGATTCTGAATGCGAAAAATCACGAGGAAGAAGGATTGATTATCGCCGAGGCCGGGAAAAGGGGGAGTGTGGTGATCGCGACCAATATGGCCGGCCGCGGCGTGGACATAAAATTGGGTGGCCCCGTTACCGGCGACGGAAACGCCACGGTAGCTGAAGAAATTAAAAATTTGGGCGGCCTCTTCGTGCTTGGCACCGAACGGCACGAAGCGCGTCGGATTGACAACCAACTGCGCGGCCGTTCCGGCCGCCAGGGCGATCCGGGAATGACGCAATTTTTCTTGTCGTTTGAAGACACTCTCACCCGCGTTTTTGTCTCGGACAATGTCAAAAAAATGATTCACCGTTTCGGTTTGCCGGAGAATGAGCCGATTGAACACCGTCTCGTCGCTCGGGCGGTGGAAAGCGCGCAAAAAAAGATTGAGGGCTTGAATTTTGATTTGCGGCGGCAACTTTTGGAATATGATAATGTGCTGAATCATCAACGATCAATGATTTATGGCCGTCGCGAACAAATTTTATCCGGCGCCCGGCCGGCGCTGCTGGCGTTATTGAAAGATTATCAACCGTCGGAAGCAATCAGCACCGACGACTTGCGCCGCATTATGCTCGGCGCGTTGGACGCGCTCTGGGTTGATCATTTGGAAGCGATGGAATATCTGAAACAAAGCGTCCGGTTGCGCGCCTACGGCCAGCGCGATCCGTTCGTGGAATACAAACGCGAGGGATTGCGTCTGTTTAAGGCGATGGAAATGATCCTGGCCGAAAATATCGCCGCCGCCGTGCGCCAAATAGTGGAAGGCGCTGATGAAAAATTAAGACCACTCAAAATCGCGCCGGCAATTATTGCGCCGCCGGTGACCGCCGGCGCGGCCAAGATCGGCCGCAATGATCCCTGCTCCTGCGGCTCGGGCAAAAAATATAAGAAGTGCCATGGAAAATGAATCAATAAAATTAAGGAAATATGGGTGCGACCATCAGAAAAGCGACCCCTTTTTTATTTTATATTTCGCGCTAGAAAGTTCTCTGGGCGAAACCGTTGTTTCCCCACAGATAAAGCGTTTGACCCTCTTGAAAAAGAAGGAAATAATCTTCCGGAGAATCTTCCGTCAACTTCAGCGCCGAGGAATAAGAGGTTCCCCACTCATTGGTGGCGAGGGTTTGATCTAGAACCCAATTGACTCCGCCATCAGTACTCTTGAGTTTGACCAATGTCGTGAGATTAGACGCGTAGACATTAATGTTATTGGCATCATGAATTACCATCTTGCCGGTTTGTTCTTTGTTGGTCACATTGTCAAGCGGCAGACGATATTTATCCCAGCCCAATCCGTTGTATTTGTAGAAATACTGACTCATTTCCACGCCGTAAGTGCCTTCAATCACCAGCAGATAAGGTTTGCTATTGCTGTCAAAACCGATGGCCGGAGTATAACTGTTAACGGTATCGTTCACCAATATCTGGGAAGCCGTCTGTTCGGTAACCGGAATGGTGACCGGCTTGCCGCGGCTATTGTACCAAGTTAGACCATAATCTTTGCTGTACATATAGAACACGCCATGCGCCGAAGAATTGAAAGATTGACCGGCGCGCTGAAGAACGGTGCTGGTGAAATGAATCGTTTCGTCCGGCGATTTGGTAAATCGGCCGTACCAGGAAAAAATCTGCGTCGGCTCGTTTTCCACATTGTCCACCAAACCGGTGAATTGACTCCAAGTATTACCGGCATCGCTGGACTTGATGTAACCCCAAATGCCGTCTTGACCGACACTGCTACCGGTACTGTCGCGGTAGAATAAATAAATATCACCGTTGGCAAATTGTAGCGGTTGCGGATAAGTTGAATGGTAGGAAGTCGGCGGCCGGTTTTCAAAATTGGTGATACTCTCCGGATCCACCGAACGAGCGTATTTTTGAGGCCACTGAAGAGAATGGTGCGAACCGTAAAAAACATGGATTTGCCCGGGATTAATAACTTTATCAATCAGAATGACCGGCACACCGTGATCGTTGTTTCCTTCGCCGACTAAATAATCGGCCGACCAATTATTCGCATTATGGTCATAAGTTAAAATATAAGAATCATAAGAATCGCCGTTGCCTTGATAGACGACATAAGTTTTGCCGTTGTAATACCAGGCACTCGGCCCGGTAAAATTGGCGATCCACGGCACAGAAGAAGACACTTGTTCAAAGAAATCATAAGTTCCGGCGGTCGGATTTTCCGGCGGGCAAGCCGTCGGCATCGGAAAAGGATAAGGTTTATTTTTGAAAGCATCCATCACAGCAGAAACATCCAGCACGGTTATTCTTTGGTCGGGAATTTCCGGCCAGAGATCAACTCTTTCCAGCGCCGGCGCATTCAACGCGCCCTTGAAAGAATCGTTGGCCGCCATCACATCAACCACCGACACCACGCCGTCCGGCGGCGACCAGACCGAACCGATTTTTCCACCCGTAATATCGCCCCATTTGGAAGTGGAAATATTTACCGGCGCTGAAAAATTTTCTTGATCCGTCGTGTATTCCACGGCATAGGTCGTGCTGGGCGTTACCTTGGCTCCCGTCGCTTGGATATATTTTGCGGCCTCCCAATTCTTGAAGTAAGGAGTACAACCAAGTAATTGTTTATTGCCGTAATCCGTGGATATCCAACTTTTGGACCCAACCGTGCTTGGGAAAAGGGAACTCGCTTTGACCGTCAGTCTAAATGCCGCCGGCTGGTCGAGCGCCGGCGGTTTGAAAGACAGATACCGGCTCTTGGAAATATCGGGGGAAATCACATTTGCCGTCTCCGTTGCGGCGACCGTTTTAGTGTTAGTAAATGTGCTGCCGCTTAGTAAACGGGGGGACAAGGGAACCTCGGAGGCGTCAGAAGCCACAGGAATTACCTTGAGCGCTAACAGAACCACGCCGAGCAAAATAACCGGCACTAAAGGATTGTTGATTTTAATCATAATTTAATACTATTAAAACCGGCGCTAATAATTTATCTCATTATAGACCTTATTAGCCGATAAAGAAAATACTTATCCCCACAAATAAGTTTAATTTACCATCGCCAATAATCGCTCGTGGTATAATTCAGCCAATTAAATAAGTTGATGAAAAGCGAAAAAGGACAAAAAAATATCCTAACGCGCATCTTTCATCGTCGTACCAACTCATTTTTGAAGCGTGGTTTTGGTGTTGCCGGTACGCTCGTTTTAAGTTTAATTATTTTTACTTTAAGTTTCCAGCCCCAGGCTGGTCGGCCTTGGGCCGATTCATTTTTCACCCGCCTCATCGGTGGTCAAACTTTATTTGCTTATGCCGCGATCAATCCACAAGTTAATTATCAGGCCAAATTGACGAACAATTCCAGTGTCGCGGTCACCGACGGTTCCTACTCCATCGTTTTTTCGTTGTACACCGTCGCTTCCGGCGGCACGGCGATTTGGACCGAAACACAATCGGTGACTGTTGCTGACGGTCTTTTTTCCACGATGCTCGGCACGACCACCGGTTTATCCAATGTTAATTTCAATCAAACGCTTTATCTCGGCGTCAATGTCGCCGCCGACGGCGAAATGA
>DATECC010000077.1:0-9137 GCA_036516635.1 Minisyncoccota bacterium
TTCATGTCCACGCCACCGAGTTTGACCGGACCGGCTGCAACAGCGTCAATCAGGAAGTCTACGCGATTGAGCAAGAGGGAATGCTGGCGGCCGATCAGGTGGTGACTGTTAGCCAATTCACAAAAAATCTGGTGACGCGGCATTATGGCGTGCCGCCGGAAAAAATTTTAGTGGTGCATAATGGAATTGATTTTGAAACCAAACCGCGTCTGGGCGAGCGGCTGGCGAATCTGAAACGGGCCGGCGAAAAATTGGTGCTCTTCGTCGGCCGGATCACTCTGCAAAAAGGACCAGACTATTTTTTGCAGGCGGCGCGGCGAGTGCTGGACTTTGAACCGCAAGTCACTTTTGTGATGGCCGGTTCCGGCGATATGGAAGAACAGGTCATCGGCCAGGCGGCGGCGCTCGGGTTGGGGACGCATTTTGTGTTTGCCGGTTTTTTGCGCGGGACCGAACTGGACGCACTCTATCAGGCGGCGGATTTGTTCGTGATGCCCTCGGTCTCCGAGCCGTTCGGTTTGACGCCGTTGGAGGCGCTGGCCAACGGCGCGCCGGTGCTGGTCTCGCGACAATCGGGCGTCTCGGAAGTTTTGCGCCACGCCCTGAAAGTTGATTTCTGGGACACTGAAGAGATGGCCAACCAAATTATCGCCGTCTTGCGGCATCCGCCCTTGCAACGGACGCTCGCGAAGTACGGCGAGCACGATGCGCGCCACACCACTTGGTCGGCGGCGGCGCTTAAGTGTTTGAATATTTATCGCGCTCTCGCCGGCGCCGTTTAATTTTTTTCTGAATCCAAATCAAAAAATTAAAATTCGTCCACATTTAGACGATCGCATAAATGTGGTAACATTTTATTTTTTGTTGACAATTTTTGTCGTTTTGTGCTAGTAATAAGTTGGATCTCAAACGGGACGTTCCTGTTTGGGTGAAGTTCCTTCCCAGTCCAAAAACGGAGAATTAGATGATGTGGCCTAAACGAATAAACGGATTTTCAGAGATAGAAGTCTTCATTGTTTCTATCATAATTCTTCTTGTGATTTTTGTTTTGGTGGTGGATGGATTCGCTCCAAAATCTAAACCACCGCTGCCGGCAAAAGTAAATCCGGTCGCTTTCGGTCCGGAAATCGCCGCCCCATTGGATTCCTCTGATGGAGACGGCCAATATCACCGTGTGGTGCTGTTTGAGAAGATTAGGAATCTCCACGGCGGCGAACTCCTTGAACATCACACCGGAAACATGTCCTTGGTTCTTTCCTGTTCAATCGCCGGCGATTGTCTAATCGCCGATGGTTTTAACGACGACGAGTGCCGAGACAGGCAGTCCATTTACGGCAACCGCGATTGGTGGATGAATAATTTTTTTCGCGTCATCCGGCCGGACGATCCGGATTATCCCGAAGCCATCAGGAACTTTCTTCTCCAGTAACTAGTATCAAGGATCACCCTTGATACCTCCCTGTATCTAGCACGGTACAGGGTTTTTTGTTCGCCGTCAGTAGTATGTGCTAAAATAAACGCGATGCCCTCGGTCTGTTTTTATTTTCAAGTCCACCAACCGCGGCGGGTGAAAAAATACCGGATTTTTGACATCGGCCGCGAGCCGGATTATTTCAACGACCAGTCCGAAACCAATCTGAATAATGAACGGATCATCCGTAAAGTCGCGGCCAAATCTTACGCTCCGGCCAACGCCGTCTTGCTGGAATTATTAAACCGTCATCCGGAATTCCGCGTCAGTTTTTCTTTTTCCGGTTTATTGCTTGAACAATTGGCCGCCTGGGCGCCGGAAGTGCTGGCTTCTTTCCGCGCCCTCGCGGCGACCGGCCGCGTGGCCGTGCTCGCGGAAACTTATCACCATTCGCTGGCCTTCTTTTATTCGCTGGCTGAGTTTGAACGGCAGGTTGAATTGCACGCCGCGGCGATTAAAAATTATTTCGGCCTCCGGCCGAAAGTTTTCCGGAACACCGAACTGGCTTACAACGACAACCTCGGCCGCTGGGCCGAACGCCGCGGTTACCGCGGCGTTCTCGCCGAGGGCTGGGATAAGGTGCTCGGCTGGAAAAGTCCGAATTTTATTTATCGTCCCAGCGGCACCAAACACATCAAACTTTTGCTTAAAAACTACCGCTTGTCGGACGATATCGCTTTTCGGTTCTCGGAAAAATCCTGGTCGGAATATCCGCTGGACGCGCCGAAATATGTCCAGTGGGTGAACGCCGTTAACGGTCAAGGTCATCTGATCAATTTATTTATGGATTACGAAACTTTCGGCGAGCATCAATGGGCCGATACCGGCATTTTTAATTTTCTGCGTCAGTTACCGGCGGAAATTTTGAAACATCCGGACAACGATTTTGTAACCGTGGAAGAAGCGGTCAAACGTTATCCGGCGATGGACGACTTGACTGTGCCGCAGGTGATCACCTGGGCCGACACCGAACGCGATCTGTCGGCCTGGACCGGCAATGAATTGCAAACCTCGGCGCTCACTTCGTTGTACGATCTGGAGCCGGTCGTTCTGAAAGCCTGCGATGAGCAATTACTGGAAAGCTGGCGGCGGCTGCAGACTTCCGATCATTTTTACTATATGTGCACAAAATGGTTCGCCGACGGCGATGTTCACGCCTATTTTAACCCGTACGCTTCGCCTTACGAGGCGTTTATCTCCTATATGAACGCCCTGAACGATTTGCGCGGCCGAGTGGGGCTTAACAAACAATCGGCGATCGGTTAAAATTTAAAGATGATGAAAAAAATAAAATCGTTGGTCGTTAAAAAATTTAAAAATAAAAAGCCGTCGTTGTTCGTGGCGACCGGCGCCAACGCCTTTTGGGTTCATCAGGGACCGGTCTTGCGCAGTTTAGCCGATCTGGCCAATTTTCTGGAAATTATGACCGAGGAGCAGTTTGCTTATCATATTCAACGCAACGGCAACGACTTCGCCCGCTGGGTGGCAGAAGTGATTCAGGATAAAGTTTGCGCCGCCGCTCTGGCGCGCGCCAAAACGCGCGCGGCGGCGCTGACGGCAACGCGGCGCGCACTGGTCCGTTACGATGTCTAAAGCCCTGACGCTCGGCAACGGCAGTCTCCTGATCAATCTGGGCGCGGCGGCCGAGGTTCGCGATCTTTATTTTCCGTACGCCGGTTTGGAAAATCATCTCGGCGGGCATCTCGCGCACAGTTTGGGCGTATTTGTTGATGACCGGCTGTCGTGGCTGACCGAAAGCGATTGGGAAATCAAAATTGAATTGGCCGCCGAAGTCTTAGCCGGTAAAATCCAGGCCGTTAACCGCTCGCTCGGCGTTTCCCTTTTGCTGACGGACTTGGTTTATAATGAAAAAAATATCTTTCTGCGGAAAATCGTAGTGAAAAACCTATTGGCGTCCCGTCCCCGCCCGATTAAAGTTTTTTTTCACCAGCCGTTTGAGCTTTATGAATCGCACACCGCTCACACCGCTTATTTTGATCCGGCCAATCACGCGATTATTCATTACCGCAACCGCCGCGTTTTTCTGATCAACGGGACTCTGGACGGCAAGCCGTTTGATGATTATTCTACCGGCGTTTTCGGCGCCGAGGGCAAGGAGGGGACGCATAAAGACGCCGAAGACGGACAATTGGCGAAAAATAATATTGAACACGGGCAGGTTGATTCGGTGATCAGCCTGGCTGGCCAATTCGCGCCGCTGGAAGAAAAACTGCTTTATTATTGGCTGGCGGCCGGCGAGGCCATTAGTGAAGTCACGGCGCTGAACGATTATGTCTTGCAACACGGTCCGGGACATCTAGTGGAAACGACTCAGGATTTTTGGCGCGCCTGGGTCAAACGCCGACCGTTTAATTTTTACGGTTTGACACCGGCGATCGAGCGCTTGTTTAATCAGTCATTATTGATCATCCGGGCCCATGTCAGCCGGAATGGCGCAATTATCGCCTCTGGCGATTCCAACGCCTGGCAAAAAAACAAAGACACCTACGCTTATGTCTGGCCGCGCGACGCGGCATTGGCGGCGCTCGCGCTCTCCAGCGCCGGCGACACCAGTGTCGCCCGCCTGTTTTTCAGTTTTTGCAACGAAATCATTTCGCCGGACGGTTATTTTATGCACAAGTACAGTCCCGACGGCTCCCTCGGCAGTTCGTGGCATCCGTGGCTGCGGGACGGCGAACCACAGTTGCCCATTCAAGAGGACGGCACGGCGCTCGTGCTCTGGGCGCTCTGGCGTTATTATGAAGTTTCTAAAGATTTGGAATTTATTGAATCAATTTACAACTCGCTGATTAAAAAAGCCGCCGACTTTATGGTCTTATACCGCGACGAGCGCACTGGTCTGCCCAAACCGAGTTATGATTTATGGGAGGAAAAGTGGGGGATTTCCACTTTTACCGCCGCCAGCGTTTACGGAGCGCTCACGGCCGCCGGCAATTTCGCGCGTCTGCTCGGCAAGGTCAAGAGCGAGAAAATTTGTTTTGAAACGGCGGCGGCGATGAAAGAAGGTCTGCTACGTTATCTCTACGATCAGGAGCGCGGTTATTTTGTCAAACTGATCCGGTTTAATAATTCCGCCGGTGAGTTAATCTACGATACGACGATTGACAGTTCCAGTCTTCACGGCGTGCTAACTTTTGATCTGTTGCCGTCTGAAGACGAGCGGGTCCGGCGCGCGCTGGCAATCACGACGACGGCTCTGGCCAACCGCGGCGCCGCCGGCGGTTTTGCCCGTTATGCCGGAGATACCTATCACCGCACGAACACCACCGGCGGCAATCCGTGGTTTATCACAACTTTATGGTTTGCCAGCCAGCAGATTGCCGCGGCCAAAAACGAAGCGGATTTGGCCGCGGCCAGAAATTGGTTTGATTGGTGCGTCCGGCACGCCAAGCCGAGCGGTATTTTATCCGAACAATTACACACGGACACCGGAGAACAACTGTCCGTTTCGCCGCTCGTCTGGAGTCATGCCGAATTTGTCCGAACCATTATCGCTTATCTGGATAAAGCCGAACAGCTCGGTTTGTGCCAAAACTGCAATCCGGTGTATTAAAGCAAACTAAAATTTAAATGGAAAACACCGATCAATCGTCACCGCCGGCCAAACTGATTGAACTCGGCCGCTTGCCGGTCAACCCGCTGATTTTTTGGATGGTCGTGACGGCGGCGCTGGTGGTGGCGATTATTTTAATTCTCAACGCCACCGGCGTCGTTGTCGGCGTTAATTGGCTTTTGCTCGTGCCGGTTGCCGCCTACCTGTTCATCATCGGCCTTTTTCTCGCCTATTTATCTAAATTTTACCGCGAACGCAATCGCTTGATGCTGGAGCGAGTCCGCGATGAACAAATCAAGCTGGCTGAATTTAAGAAACTCAATCAGGATCTGGAAAATTATGCCAAGCAACTTTTTGACAAAGATTTTGAACTAACGCTGGCCAACAAACGTCTGCAAAATCTGGAACGCGCCAAATCAAAATTCGTGTCCGTGACGACGCATCAACTGCGGACGCCACTGGCGGCGATCAAATGGACTTTCCATATGCTGCTCGGCGGTAGCTTGGGTAAAATTACCGCCGAACAAAAAAATTTTTTGCAAAAGGGGTATGACAGCACCCAGCGCATCATCACCATTATCAACGATTTGCTGAATGTTGATTACATTGAAGCCGATAAAACCGATTATAATTTTTTGCCGGTTAATCTGGCGGAATTGATCGACGGCATCATCTTTGAATTTACCAACCAGGTGGACAGTAAAAAAATCAAATTAAGTTTCCACCAGCCGACCAGTGTCCTGCCGAAAGTCGCGGCCGATCCGGTTAAGATCAGTATGCTATTGGAAAACTTGCTTGACAATGCCATTAAATACACTTCCGCCGGCGGGCGGGTGACAATTTCTTTAAGCGATGCTAGAATCAACAGTGCGCAAAGCAGCGTGGAAGTAATCGTGGCGGATACCGGCATCGGCATTTTGCCGGCGGAACGGGACAAGATTTTTCACCGCTTCTTCCGCGGCTCCAATGCCATTCAGTTAAAGCCGGACGGAACAGGCCTAGGTCTTTTTATCGCTCAGGATATTGTGGAAAAACACGGCGGCCAGATCTGGTTTGAAAGCCAGCTCGGCGAAGGAACCAATTTTCATTTCACTTTACCGGTCTTTGGTGCGCCGCCAGCCAAGGTATGATATAATTTCTTTGGCTGATTATTAATTTTTTAACGAAACTGCATTATGGATACGGAAAAAACAAACGGCGAAAACAAGAAAACAATTTTAATTGTGGAAGATGATGAGTTTTTGCGTTCCTTGACGGCCAAGAGAATTGAAAAGGAGGGGTACGGCGTGGAAGTGGCAGTGGACGGCGAAAATGCGATTACGGTGCTGGAGACCCTGAAGCCAGATTTGATTCTTTTGGATCTGCTTTTGCCCGGCAAGGACGGATTTGAAGTCTTGAAAAAAATCCGCTCCAACGAGGCGGTTAAGGCGGTGCCGGTGATTATCTTTTCCAATCTCGGCCAGAAGGAGGATATTGAAAAAGCCAAGAGTCTCGGGGTGGACGATTTCCTAATCAAGGCCAATTTTACGCTGGATGATGTCGTAGCCAAGATTAACAAATTGATTGCCCAATAAAAATTATGAGAGTCGGGGTATTGCGCGGCGGCCCCGGTTGCGAGTATGAAGTTTCGCTTCGGACCGGTCAAGCGGTGCTCAAACATTTGTCGGCCGCTAAGTACGCCGCGCGCGATGTTTTAATTGACAAAACCGGACAATGGCATCTGAGCGGTTTGCCGATCACGCCAATGCGCGCGGCGCAGCAGGTGGATATTTTTTTTAACGCCCTGCACGGCGAATTCGGCGAAGACGGCCAAGTGCAAAGTCTGCTGGAAGAATTGAATGTTCCTTACACCGGGTCCGGCGTCGCGCCGTCAATTCTCGGGATGAACAAACCTCAGGCGAAGGAAATTTTTCGGCGCGCCGGATTGCGCGTGCCGCCGGGTTTGACGGTGGGGTTATCGGCAGACGCGCCAGTCGCGCCCATCGCCGCTGAAGTCTTCCGAAAAATTTCGCCGCCGTGGATCGTCAAGCCGGCGGATCGCGGCTCGTCCGTCGGCGTTTTTTTTGCGCGGACGGTGCCGGCGCTCGCCGCCGCGCTGGCGGCGGCGCAGCCTTATTCCAAAACTTTTCTGGTAGAACATTGTTTACGCGGCCGCGAAGCCACTTGCGGTGTCGTGGACGGCTTTCGCGGCCGCGATTTTTATCCTTTGCCGCCGATTGAAATTCGCCGGCCGGCCGGCACGGCGGTCTGGACCTACGACGACAAATACAACGGTCAGACGACGGAAATCTGCCCGGGAAATTTCAACGCCGCGATTAAAAAACAAATTGAAGATTTTGCCGTCGCCGCCCACCGCGCGCTCGGTTTGCGGCACTATTCGCGGTCGGATTTTATCATTACGTCCTACGGTATTTACATTCTGGAAACCAACAGTTTGCCCGGTCTGACGGCCGAATCGCTCCTGCCGAAGGCGTTAGCCTCCGTCGGCTGCCCCTATCCCGATTTTCTTGATCATGTCATTCAGTTAGCCTTAAACCGTTCATAGATTATGGCAGAATTGATGGATAAAAATTGGCAAGTGATGGAAGGGAAAAAAATAGTGAGAACTTTCAAATTTCCTAACTTTAAAGAAGCGATCACCTTCGTTAATCAAGTGGCAAAGTTGGCCGAAGACGAGAAGCACCATCCCGACATTCACATTTCCTATAATCAAGTCAAATTAGAACTCTGGACACATACGGCGAATGGACTAACGGATAAAGACTTTATTTTAGCGGCCAAAACTGATAAGTTGGTGGGATAAAAGGGCCCGTAGTTCAGTGGTAAAATAACCGGTTTGCATCCGGTAGACGGGAGTCCGATTCTCCCCGGGTCCATTGACTTGTCCAAAGTAATATGATAGCTTAAAAACGGACTGGCGAAGAATGGCTTCGCTGACGGCTGAAAGCAGTGTTCTTTGAAAAGGAGACATGGTTAAATGCGAATTACCAAAATTGCCATGCACGAAGGGCCGCATGTTGACGAAATCGCGGCGCTGTTAATTCTGAAGCGTTGGGGGGAATATTTTTTCTCGGTGGTTCGTTCAACCGAAGTTGTTTATTGGTCTCAAGGCGGAGCAACACCCGATGGTGAATCAGCCGAAAGTTGGCTCAAGCAGGGCGTGCTTTGTCTCGGTCAAGGATTTGGACAATTTGATGAGCACCCTAATCTGGCACGCGGCATTCCGCGCAAGACGAACGAATGCACCACTTCGCTCGTGGCTAAGGCACTTGGTTTCAAAAAAGGGAACGAAACACCAATCAGCCGAGCCGTTCGTCATCTCGTCAGCCTCGTTACGGACCTAGACTTGAAAGGCGGTTCTGATCTGTTGAGTGTTGAGCAGACACTTTCGGCTATGAGCCGCCGTGGAGTGTCATCGGCTGAAATGCTGGACTGGGGGATCAAGGGAATTGCGGCGATTCTTGACGACCAAATTGAGTTTCAAAAAGAATTTGACAACGCGCGCGGCCGCAATTATCGCTATTACACAATTGGCCCAGTCATTTTGGCTGTCGTTGAATCGGATTCCGAATACGCCTGCAAGGCGGCGCGCGTGGGTGGCCGGGCGAATTTAGTAATTCGTTGTAATCCCGACACCGGCCACATCACAATTATGAGGGATATGAAGCAAGTACCGACGGCATTGATGGAAGAGATTGTGGTCAAGTTGCGGCGGCTTGAAAAGATCGACGCCGACAAGATAAGGATAAGTCTAGCAAGAAGAACAGAAGCGGCCGCTGAAGGCCACCTCTACGGCTGGTACTATCATCCGCGGTTTGGTCTGGTCACGACCGGCGGAAACCGCGGGTCGCGATCGGCCCAACCGTCACAAACGTCGTTCAATAAAATTGTTGAGACGATTGTCTCGGTGTTGGAAGATCTACAAACAACAACCATTTTCCCCATGCGGTCCTCTATCGCCCATATCTAGCCCTCTGTTTGGGCGGAAGTCTCCACCAAAAACCAGCCTCGCTTCGGCGGGGCTTTTTATTTTCCAGCGCCGTTGCTTTCGCTCATCAATCGCACTTCGCGCAAAGCCTCGCGCGCGCGATG
>DATECC010000078.1:0-2224 GCA_036516635.1 Minisyncoccota bacterium
GTCAGGTTAAAAAATACGCCGTCACTATAAATTATTCGCGAGTTAAACTGACAAAAATTTTTAATCAGGCTGGTTTTAAAATTTATCCGAGCACGGCAAATTTTATAACAATTAAAATTATCAACTCTGATAAGGTGACGATTGATTTAGCTAAAAAAGGAATTTTAGTTACTAATCTTAATAATTATCCAGATGGCGGTAAACTTCTTAAAAACCACTTGCGTATAACGATTCCCTATTGTTAGCCGCCAATCTGCCATAATTTGACTGATTCCAGCGGATAAAGGAGCATCAAGATGTTGAGCGTTAAATTGTCGCGGATCCAGACGAGCAACAAAACTTCAATGGCGACAAAAATTACCACGCTGATCCAGGCGCGAAAACGGGACGCAAATAGAAAAGCCAAACTCATCGCCGCCACATCGCCGAGCGAGTTAATAACCGTGTCTCCGCAATAACCAAGCGAAGCGGTGACCGCACGATAATGTTCAATCACCAGCGCCGTATTTTCCACCACCTCCCAAGTGGCTTCCAGCGCGATTGCCATCAGCAGGCGCCAGACGAACGGCACACGCCGCGGCAGAATGAGCCAGAGCAAAAAATAAAAACCGAGACCGTGGAGCAGATGAGTGAGAGTGTACGGATCAAACAACTGTTGCGAATTCTGATTGCCGTAAGCGTCGCCGTACCAGAGTTTGACGACGCCGCAATCGCACCAGGGCAAGCGGCCGAGCCAAGTGAGCGCCGCGATCATCAGCGCGACCAGGCCGAGCGCCGTGAGCGCATCGGCCAACCACTGCCGGCGGCGGCGACTTTGCCAAAACCGAATAAAAAGCAAAATTCCGGCGCCGGTCATCATCGCTAAAACGGCAAGCAAATCAGACATCATTAACAATTTAACACTTTTTTGGTCTACAAACCTTCAACGCGCAAATTTTCCACCAGCTGGCGCGCTTTTTTGGAAATTTTTTCGGGGGTTTTGACTTTTAGATGAATATACAGATCGCCGCGGCGGCCCGGGCCAGTTGGCACGCCGCGGCCTTTGACCCGCAGAATTTCACCGCTGGACACACCTTCGGGAATTTTCACCTTAATCTGGCCGTCCAGCGCTTTGATTTCCTGTTCCGTACCTAAAATGGCGTCCGACAATTTAACCGGCAAATCCATTGCCAAATGCTCGCCTTCCCGTCTGAAGATTGGATGTTTTTCCACATGAACTTTGATGTAGAGATCGCCGACCATGCCGTGCGCCGCGGCTTCGCCGCGACCGGACAAACGGATCATCTCGCCATCGTTGATGCCGGGCGGAATCACCATTTTAATTTCCTCATTCTTTTTTAAGACGCCGGGACCGCCGCAGGTGGCGCAGTGTTTTTCCGGCACCCGGCCGGTGCCGGCGCATTTCTCGCAAGTTCGCACCGCCGAGACGGAGCCGAGCAACGACCGGCGGGTCTCGCGGATCTGGCCGCGGCCGTTGCAGGTCTCGCACTGCCGCTGGGGCGAGCTGGTTTCGGCGCCGGTGCCGTTGCAGTGTTCGCAGTGACCGATTTTGGTAATCAGTAAATTGCGCTCGCTGCCGAAGGTCGCTTCGGCAAAAGACACTTGAATATCCACCGAAATGTCGCGGCCGCGGCGCTGGCGCCGCCGGCCGCCCTGTCCGCCGCCGAAAAATTCGCTGAACAAATCGCCGAGATCAAACTGGGCCCCTTGTCCGGCGTCCCAACCCGAGGTTGGTCCGCCTGGGGCGGAAAAGCCACTGAAGTCAAATTGCCAATCACCGGCATTCGGACCGGCCCAGCCGCCAGCATTTCCCGTCTCGCCATAATGATCATAAGCCTGTCGTTTGCGGTCGTCGGACAAAATCTGGTAGGCCTCGTTCACCTCCTTAAACTTGTTTTCATCGCCGCCTTTTTTGTCCGGATGGTATTTATGCGCTAATTTATGGAACGCTTTCCGGACTTCCTCCGGCGAAGCGTTGCGCGTAATTCCCAATATCTCGTAATAATCTTTGGCCATTTTATTTTAATTTTTAAGAGGTTTCCGCATCGCGAATCGGACCGTCATTATTATTCTTGGGCAGCGGATTGTCGGTCGGGCCGCCGGCGCCGGCGGTTCCGGGCTGGCCCGACGCTTTTTGTAGCGCTTCGCCGATTTTTGATAACGCCACTGATAGTTCGGTGCTGGTGCGTTTCAATTCATCCAAACTGGCGCCGGCATCGCGATT
>DATECC010000079.1:0-4375 GCA_036516635.1 Minisyncoccota bacterium
TGGGAGCCAATTTTTTTCACTGGCCGGAGAAATTACTTTTGATTGCTGACGATAAGTGAGATAACTTAAAACCGAAAGAAAAAGGAGATAGCTTGTTAAATTATCAAAAATAAAAATATTTTGGAACGCATAACCAATCAAAAGACCGGTAAAAACTGCTCGCGGCACCGGATCTTTTTCATAACGCCAGAGACCCCAAAGAACGACGGCATAAAGACTCAAATAGCCGAGTAAGCCGAGCAAGCCGGTCATTGTGAGCCAATCCAAATAAATATTGTGCGCCCGATCAAACCATTGTTCTTGCGGCCAAAGACCGGGCTCATAATACTTGTTAAATATTAAATTAAAATTTTCCGGACCCCAGCCCAAAATTGGCCGTTCCCGAAAACCGCGAAACGCCATCTGCCAAATGGTGACCCGTGAACTGGTAGTTGTATCTTCAAGCGAAATATTGGCAAAACGACTTAGCACCCGGTCTTTTTGGATAAAAGAACTGTCGCGGGCTAGCCAAAAACCGGCCACCAAAAGAATTAAAATCAACAATAGGCCAAAAGAAAATTTTCTTAATTTGGGTCGCGTTCGTCCCCAAATAGCAAGGATCAAGGTCGTCACCATGGCGCCGCCAATCAGACCCAAAATCGTGCCTCGGGTAGCGGTATAAAAAAGAATAATGACTTGCAAAACGATAATCGGCGGATAAACAAAATTTCGCCAGCGCGGCACAGTCGTTAACCACAACCAAGCCGTCAGAAAAATATGGAAGAGCATATAAACGGCCAGATAAACCGCGTTGCCAAAAGTGGCATCAACTCGGACGCCGCCCTGATGAATTTCCACCCAACCCAACAATTGAGCAATGCCGTAACCGCCGACGATAACGCTCACCAAAACCGAGGCCTGAAAATATCGTTGCCAAAGTTTCTCATTTTTAAAAACCGAGATTAGAACCAAAAAATAAGCAAAGAGGTGCAAATAACTGACCAATCCTTCCATTCGTTCAAAATTCGACCAGAAACTTTTATAATGATCGACGCCAAAAGAGGTTGCCAAAATTAAAATTATCAAAAAAAGAAAAAAACTGATGAGGAGCGGAGAGCGATGAGGCCGATAACGGTGGGAAAGAATCGCCAAGACTGCCCAAGCGGCAAAAATTATAGCCGTAATGATTCTAAAGAAAAAAGCTTTACCGGTGATGAACGGGAAAAAAAGAGAATCAGCGACCAAGAGCGGGGTGAGCAAAATTAAAAACAAGCCGACCAAAACCAAACGCCGAAGCCAAGATTCAAGTTGCATTGTCAGCCACTATAACACACTGTTATAGTTAAGCAATGAAAATTTTAGTTTTGGTAGATTCGCCCGGTACGGCCGATATGATCAGACCGGTTTGGCCATTATTATCTAGGCACAGTGATTGCCGACTGGTCGCCGCACATCAATCGGCAGCTAAAATCTTGATCCAGTGTCAGCCAACCTATTGTGTTGATTTAATGACAGCCCAAACCATCTATGAAAATATCAAACCTGATTTGATTGTTACCGGCGTAAGTTCACTCTCCAAAGAACCAAATGTCATTAACGAACTAACCAAGAGAGCGGTAATTAGCGGTCGGCCGACGATTGCTTTGCAAGATTATTGGGGCAATCATCGCTCCCCGCATAACCGTCCAATGTTGGCCTATTGGCAAAAAATTTTGGTGCCCGATGCTTGGGCCCGAGATTATTTATTAATTGATAATTACCAGGGCAAAGTGGTAATTGTCGGCCAGCCGGGGTGGGAAAGATGCCTGACTGTTAATCTGGTTCAAGAGCGATCAAAATTTCGCGCGGCGGCCGGTTTAAATTCCGATAATTTTACTTTGCTATGGCCGGGATCAGCGGCACCAAATTTCGAAGAAACTGACGAGAGTAGTTTTCGATTTTTACTTGAAACGCTAACCCTCATCAAACCAACACCGAGTTTAATTGCCCGACCGCATCCGCGCGATGAAGATCTAAGTCGTTACGAACGACTAGCTCAAGAATTTAATATTATTCTGCGCCAACCGCCGCCCGCGCTGGCCACTGATGAACTGTTACCGATCGCCGATGTAGTTATCGCTACTTATTCAACTTCATTAGTCCACGCTGCCCTGATGCAAATACCGGCCGTGAGTTTAATGTTACCTGAAGCGGGATTAAAGAAAATGCAAACAATTAACCTCTCCGATTTCCCGCTCAATCAAATCGCCGCGGCTATCGGCGTTTATGAAAATAATTTAAACTTCTTGGCTGAAGTTTTAATTAAACTTCGTGACGAGACGGCTTACCGCCAGGCGCTCGCGATTAAACAAAAAGTTTTTATTGATTCATTACCGCATCACGCCGCGGAAAATATCACGCGCGAGATTCTGAATTTTGAGAAATAAAGTCAACCAATTTTTTGGCCATAAAAATATCGGTAGCTTCACGCGATTCAAAGGTCATCCCCCCCAAATGCGGGACAATAAGGCAATGGTCATGGGCTTTGGCGTACTCCACTAGTGGATAATCGGAAAAACTTTTATCAAACTCCAGCTGGTTCGCTAAAACATCGGCGCCGTAACCGGCAATTTTTTTGTTGGTCAGTGCTTCCAGTAGGTCATCTTCGTTCACGATTTTGCCGCGGGAAGTATTGATGAGATAGGTTGTCGGCTTCATTTTGGCCAACGCCGTTCGATTAAACAAATTTTCGGTTTTCGGGGTCAAATGCACATGAACGGAGATAATATCGCTTTTTTCAACTAATTCCTCAAAATTAGCTTTTTCCGCGCCGATAGTTGTAACATCAACATTCGGATCGCAACCCAAAACCCGCATGCCGAACGCCAAGCCGTAACGAACCATCATCCGGCCGAGACGGCCGACCCCCACCACCCCCAAAGTTTTGCCCTGTAAATTATGTCCGCGCCAATGTTCGCGATCCCATTCATGGCGCTTAACTGAAGCCGCGGCGGGAATAATATTTCTCATTAAATTCAAAATTAAACCGAAAGCCAATTCGGCCGTACTGGTGATGGAATTTAAAAATTCATCTTCGCCGCGCAAGGATAAGATTTCAATCCCCTGTTTCTGGGCAGAGGCTGTGTCCAAATGATCAAGACCGGTGGTGGCTGTGGCGATTACCCGCAACCTCGTGGCGGCAGTCAAAACCTCTCGATTAAAATTCAAACCCAAGCCAATTAAAGCAGCGTCGAAACCAATTAATGATTCAGGCAATGATTTTTGAGTTGGTGTTTGATAAAACACCTCGCCGGCCGAGGTTAAAGTCGTTTTGGCCGCTTCGGTAAAATTTGGAATCGTGACTAAAATTTTCATTCTGATTTCCAGTTTCTAATTTTTGATATTGTAGCACGAAGTCAAATAAATTGTCGCGGTATAAAAAAATCCCTCCAAGATATCGTAACATCTGAAGGGATTTCATGATCTGATTTAGGGAACATAGCTGAGGGCGACCAACGCGCCGCCAAGAAAAGCCGAAGTGATAAGACATATTTCTTTCCGACAGAGATTTTTCCTTTCCCCGAAACCAAACAAACCGATCAGGGCGGGTAAAATCATCTCGGCGACGAGAAAGATGGGTTGCACGACGGACACGGGAGCCCGTTCGTAAGCGGCATAACCTAACGCCATTGATGCCACCATGCAAACAGTGAACATTCCGAGCAAAAGAAAATTAGAGGACCGGAATGAGCCGACGGTTTGTTGGCTGACGCTGGGATCGCGATAGTAAAAGAAAATCAGCAATGCGGCGAACATGGCGCCGGTATACCAATTGGCCATAAAGGTGACCAGTGGGACTCCGCTCAATCCCCACCACCGGAGCATAAAGATAGCGACTCCCCAGATCACACTGTAGGCACCGACATAAAAATAAAATCG
The DNA here is from genome assembly GCA_036516635.1 of Minisyncoccota bacterium. Taxonomy (GTDB): domain Bacteria; phylum Patescibacteriota; class Minisyncoccia; order Phycocordibacterales; family JACOZG01; genus JACOZG01. Next base: position 3,898 of record DATECC010000079.1, read on the forward strand.
GAGCCCAGTGCCAACATTGCGACTTTGACTTTTTTCGCTGGCCTTGGCCCTTAGATAATCATGCCTCGCGTAGGCCACAACCGAAACGAGAGCAACGCACAGGCCCAGGGCCAATTTCCAGTTGAAAAATTGGCTCTCGCCTAAAATCACTAAACCTAACCCCAGCGCGATAATGTCGTCCCAAAAAGTAAAGACGGAAGTCTTGGTCAAGCTGATGTCAGTCGCTCGCCATTGGCAATACGCCGCCAGACCGTTAAGAAACCCCAGACCAAGAATCAACGCAGCCATTTTGTGATGTAGCTGGTTAGTCATTAGACCAATAGCTACTGTTCCAATCGCGGCGAAGGCAAAAGTCAGCAGAAACCGCGTTGTTCGTTGCGGTAAACTGACCATTTTCTTCATGACCCATGGCGCACAAATGTGCGCCATCAGAATTCTCAACAAAACCGGTATGTACCAAGCCATTAGTCAACTCCTT
>DATECC010000080.1:0-15558 GCA_036516635.1 Minisyncoccota bacterium
CCGTGACCAGCTCGCCGATTTCCGGTTCAATTTTAGTAATAACGGCGGCGAACGGCGCGCACAAATAAGAATCATCCAGCCGCGCCCGGGCCTCGGCCAAGGCGCTTTCTTTTTGTTTAATTTCCAGCCGCGCCGTTTCCCGATCCAGATCGGTCACTTCCATCGCGCCGTGTTCGGCTTTGATGGTGTTTACTGTGGCCAGCAAGTCCAACCAATAGCCGTTGACGGTGGCATAGTGGGCGGCCAGGTCGGTCAAATGCCCGCTGACGATCGCCACTTTGTTCACTTGCCAACTGTCGGCGATTGACCGGTCATTAAAAAATAAAATGACATCGCGGCCACTTTTAATCAGATTGGCTGTGTTTTTTACCAGATCGTGAGTGGTTAGAATGGCGCGTTCAGCCGTAACATCGGCGCCGCCGCGGCGCGCGGTTTGATAGTCGGCGAGCGCCGGACCGTAAGAATCAATAATCTGTCGGTAGGCCATGGCCAGTTCGGCCGGCACGGTCTTAAAACGCGGATCGTAGTAATCAACAATGTCAACATAATATTGAATATTATTTTTATTATTGGTCGAAGAGCCGCTCAAATCATCACCGAAAAAGATATCGTCCAAATCATCAAGAATCTGGTAGAGATTCGCATAGACTGTTGCGGCGGTGGCTAACCCGTCTTCATAGACCAGTTTTAATTTGTCTGCGGTCGCCTGCCGCTTGATCGGATTGAGTAATTTATCCAGCGCCAATTTCGCGCTCGCGAGCGCCAGCTCCGCTTCGGCCACGGTCCGTTTTTCATCGCTAGTTTTCAATTCCAACAACAGAGCGCCGGCCGGCACCGTCTGGCCGATGACGGCCGGCAAACTGACGATCTGGCCACTGCGTTTCAAAGACAAATTGAGATCGCGGCGCGGTTTGATGTTGCCGGTAACATTTACCTCTTGCACCAAAGTCGTTGGTTGAACCACCACCGACTCATAAACCGGCGGCTTAGTGCGGCCGAAATAAAACCAGCCGCCGGCACCGAGGCCGATGATAACAATGCCGATTAAAATATAAACTTTCTTTTTCATAATGCGGGATACGAGAATCGGACTCGTGTCTCATGCTTGGGAAGCACGCATTTTACCACTAAACCAATCCCGCAGTTAAGTTTGGCTGAACCAATTGATGATCGGCTGCCACCAGGGAATTGGCGCTGGTTCGACATTACTAGAAACGGTGGTCGTCGCGCCGGCTACTAAGGTGATCACCTTCTCCCCGGGTTTGACTACATTAAAATTTTCCCGGATCGCCGCTTCCACGCCACGGGCGGTGTTAAGTTTGGCGACGGTTTCCGTCAATTCCGCCTGCCGCGCGCGTAGTTGGACCACTTCCGTCAACGCCAATTGTCTCTCGCGGTTGGCCAATTGCCGTTTGTCGTAAAGCCGATAGGCCGAATTAGTCAGTAAAATAATTAACAGAACGAGCAAAACCAGTACCGGTAAAGAATAGACCAGCCGCCGCCAGCGTCGTTTGCCTTGAAATTCCCTCATTGATCAGCTACCCTAAAGCATAATGCTCTTCCAGAAAAAATACAAAAAATCAATCCAGATCTTTTGGATCGTCGTCAGCGCGATTGTGATTATCGGGATGGTTTTGCTTTATATCCCCGCGCTGATTTTTTAATGCGGCCGGGCTTGGTTTTAATCATCATTCTGCTCGGTCTGCCGGTCTGGGCGGCGGTTTTATTTGATTTTTTTCGGCCGGCGGCGATGCGAGAAATAAATTTGCCGGAGAAGATTAAGGGGCCGCCAGTGGCGTCAGCCGAGGCCACCACGACCACCGTAACCTTGATCGCCGTCGGCGATGTGATGCTTTCGCGCGCTGTGGCCGACCGAATGGATCAATTTGGGGCTGATTATCCTTTCCGGAAAGTGGCATCGTTTTTGAACGAAGCCGATATTGTGTTCGGTAATTTGGAAACGCCGCTGGTTGACGGTCGGCACATTGAATCGGGAGAAATGGTTTTCCGCGCCGCGCCGACGGCCGCCGGCGCGCTGCGCCAGGCCGGCTTTACGATTTTATCGCTGGCCAATAATCATACGCCGAATTTCGGCGCGCGCGGTTTGTTGGAAACTTTTCGTCACTTAACGGAAAATGAAATTCACTATGTCGGCGCCGGCGAAAATTCTGAAGCGGCCAACCGGCCGGTGTTTGTGGCAGTCAAAAATCTCACCTTCGCTTTTCTAGCTTACAACGATCCCGGGGTTGTGCCGGCCACTTACGAAGCGGCCGCCGATCGGCCCGGCACGGCGTTTATGCGAATTGATAAAATGACGGCCGCGGTCAAACAGGCGAAAACCGAGGCCGATTTCGTGATTGTTTCCATGCACGCGGGCGACGAATACCGGGTTTCGCCCAATCAGGCGCAGATTGATTTCGCGCGCGCCGCTGTGACTGCCGGCGCTGAGTTGGTGATCGGCCATCACCCTCATGTTGTGCAGATGGTGGAACGTTATCGTGGAAAAAATATTTTTTACAGCTTGGGTAATTTTGTTTTTGATCAAACGGCGCCGAGAACAAAGGAGGGGTTGGCCGTCAAAATCATTTTTACCAAGACGGGCATTTCTGCCTTATCCTTCCAGTCGGTGCTGATTGAAAATCTGGCCCAGCCGAGATTTTTGGAAGCCAGTGAAATTAATGAGATGAAGGGCCGGTAAAGATTTGGCTTCTGCAGTTGCATGTGTTACATTGAATGTAGGTTTGGAATAGTAGAAAAACGAAGGATTGTTAGTATGTCATCAGTTGATTGGATTGTCGTGAGCACGGCGGTAATTGCTGGATTAATCATCATTATCGCCGCCGCCCTAGTTCGCAAACCAAATCGAGATTAATAGGGAGGATGGAGGTATGAGACGCACTAGTTAGCCACTTTTGGGCACCGGCGCGGGAAAAGGTGGCGAGTAGACAAAGCGCCCGGCAGGAAATGATTTCCTGCCGTTTTTTTTATCCCGACGAACACAACTGATGTGGCTCTGTAATATTGCATTGTGTTAGAGTTTAAATGATGAAATCTCGGGTCAAAAAATATTTAAAACTGGCAGGGGTGGTTCTATTTGTTTTAATCGGGCTCGGTTTTCAGTTTGAGAATAAATTACAAGCTTCCTACACTAGCGGACGTTCACCTAAAATCACCGATCGTTACGGTGCACTCATTTTTCTCAAGCCAAATGATAAACAATATTTTTCTTTGTATCGCCCCTCCACGCCTCCCCTTTTTACTTCGTGGTTACTAAAAAAAGAAGATCGTTATTTTTATTATCATCCCGGAGTAAATCCCGTGAGTTTAATTGAGGCCGTACTAGATAAATTTGGTTTAATTAATCGGCGCGGGTCAAGCACCATCACCCAGCAAGTGGTAAAACTCTTACTAAAAAACGAGACTGATCGTTCTTTTCAAAATAAAATTACTGAGCTGATTTATTCATTAGTTCATGATTTATTCCGATCTAAAAACAAAATTCTAGTTGAATATTTAAACAGTTCATATTTTGGTAATCGTGTACAGGGATTGGAGACAGCCAGTCGGGCTTATTTTAAGGTTTCGCCGGATAAATTAAGCAATGAGCAAGTCTTGCAACTTTTAGTCACCCTGAGTAACCCAAGCTACAATAATCCAACTTCGGGCACAAACATTGTTCTCGCGCAAAATTTGGCCAACACCCTCGCTGTGTCCGCAAATATTGGAAATTTTATCTCGCCAAACCAGGCGGTTTTAAACCTGGAAGATTTTAATAAACTTAATGATGGTTTTGAACTTGAAACTTATTTTAAGAATTCTGGCAACAATGATTTGGAACTAACTATTGACTTAAAACTAACTCGCGAGATAAGAAAAATCGTAAATAATACTATGCCATCTTTGTATTTAAGAGATGCCCACAATGCCGCTGTCGTGGTGATTAATGCTCACACCAACGAAATTTTAAGTATTGTTGGCACCCCCGACCCCGAGTCGAAGCAATTTGGCCAGCAAATAAACATGGCGCTTGAGCCGCGCCAGATTGCTTCCACAATCAAACCTTTTCTTTATCTCAAGGCTTTTGAAAATGAATTGCGGCCATACACCCTAATTGAAGATGCGGAATACAAATTTCGCACGGGCGATGGCAGAACCCTCTATTTAAAAAATTTTGATTACAGATATCGCGGTCTTGTTAGCGCGGCTTACGCCTTAAGTAATAGTATCAACGTTCCGGCGGTTAAAACCTTGGAGTTTATCGGTCAAGAAAAATTTGCTGAATTTTTGGCTGACTTGAATTATTCCGATCAGCAAAAAATTGGGGAGCATCAACTGGGAGTAGCTTTAGGGACTCTGCCTTTTAGTTTGCTTGAGCTCACCCACGACTACTCGATTTTTCCTCGCCAGGGTAATTATTATTCTATCCGTCTGTTCCGGGACCAAACGCTTAATGACGGATTTTTTCCCAAGATTGATCGGGAAATTGTTGATAAAAAGTTTATCCAACTGATTAACCGAATTTTGAGCGATCGCCATCTCGCCACTGATCAATTTGGCTATACCAGTAATTTAAACCTTTCTCTCAATAATTATGCTCTTAAAACCGGTACTTCCGATGATTACCGTGACACTTGGGTAATTGGTTATACTCCTGATTTTGTTGTCGGCGCTTGGGCGGGCAATGCCGATAACTCATCCACTAAAAAACTCTCTGGCCAAAGTGGCGCGGGTGAAATCTGGAGTCGCGTGATGGAGTTGATGGTCTCAACCCAGTATCATAAACAAACACCGTTTGATTTTAGTGAGATTATTGAGATTCCGGAAGGCCAAGAAGCAAATTTTGGTTTACCGGGCGATAATTTTGAACAGTATCGCTTTTTACTTAACGATAAAACGCGAAACCCTTGATCTCCCAAAATTTTCCGGGTTATTCATTTCCCAAATTTGGGTTGGCAAACGAAGATAATCTCCGGGGACTAATGCTCTCACTAAGTAATCGAATTCGTAAGTTCCGGGCTCTAACACCTCGCGATAAAGAAAGGCGTGATCATCGCGCCACTCGCGATGTGAGGGCCAGAATTTTGAATTTTTGATTCGCCCCAGTTTGGAATTTAAGGTTTGGTCTTCAGCGGCCAAACTGGTGTCAATAATCTCCAAACCAGCGGGGATAAAATCTTGAATTGCCACGTCGCGCCGCGTGACCGGCACGGTTATTTCAAGATGTTCCCTGATCACTTCACCCGCTTTCGCATCAGAGATTGGATTTTCATTTTTCCCATCAGCGAGGGTAAAAAAATCTCGTTTGATGGTTATCCCTTCATCTCGAGATATTGCCGCTTCAGCAGGAATAAAATATTTGAAGGCCAAGTCGTAATAAACTTTGCCTGATTCTGTTGGTGTTTTCTTTCCGATACTCATCGTGTTTAAGTCACCAAAGCGCAGTTCACTAAGCGGAAAAACTTTTTTAAGTTGAGCCAAAATATTTCTTGATTCAAAAGTAAATTCCGTCGCCGGTTGATCATTGAGACGATTTTCTAAAACGAAACTTCCGCTCGTTTCTGGTTGCCACCCAAGATAATCGGTGACCGCTTTAACGGCGGCTAAAGTATTTTTAGTTGACCCCCAAGCACCAGTCTTATCTCGTGATGACACCAACCATCTTAATAAATCAGCGATCTGATTTTTTTCTTTCCTTATGACCAAGATCGGGATAAAACGAGCAGTGTTTCCGATGGCGTTGTCATAATAAGTGGTCTTCCCCGGCCCAATATCCAAAAAGGTGCCGCGCGAATCGATAACCAGGCGACCCTTAAGCATTGAGTCTATCTTTTCCGCTTGATCTGGTAATAATTGATACCGATGTAAAATTTCTGAAGCGATGAGCAAGAGACCGCTCGGTGATTTTTTATCCTTTACTAACGCGCCCGCCACCCGATTCAAATCTCTGATAAATTGAGCATTGTTTCTGTAAATATCTTGGGTGAATAAAACCTGGAGGAAGGTGAGGACCTCGGCGTCGTCATATTTGATATCGGGCGCCAAATACATATCCGCCAAATATTTAGTCGCCCGGCTCCAAGCCGTTTCGTTTATCTGATAACCGACTTGGCTTAGCGCCGCAAAAGCCTCAACCGCTTCGGCGGTTGAGCGATAATCCGACCTTATGCTTTCTGGCCACATTCGAAAACCGCCATCAGAATTTTGCAAAGAATAAAGTGAATTTAGATCTTGAGTGATTATTGGCTCAAGTTCTGGCCAATTTTGGTTGGAGAGATTGGGGACATTAAGCGCTTTAGAAATTAAAACGGCACCGCGTAACCGACTGCTTATGTGTCCAGAACTCTTATAGGTATTGTTGATAAAATAATTAAGCGCGTTTGGCAGATACACCGCGATAGTGGCCGAACTATTTACAACTAGCTCCCCCTGATCGGGCAGAATTGAATCGGGAACATAAACCAACTCGGTGATTCTATTTTCCGTCGCGCCAGCCGAGGCCGTGACTTCGTAAAGAGTATTGGCGTTAACCGTTAAATTATCCTCAACCTCATCCGTGAGGCCGCCGCCTTCGGCACTTAAAGAGTAAGCAACGGCCCCCGCCGGCATTATGGCTGGCACTTGGATTCTCCAATAGACGGTTTCAGATTCTCCGGATTTGAGGGAGAGTTTTTTATTCTTTTGATCTTCGACTTTTAAACTTGGGGTAGTTAAAGTTACGCTAAGATTTAAAGTCCGGGAACTTTGATTGAAAACTTGAGCCCCTAGAGAAAATTGATCATCTGGTAAAACAAAACGCGGCTTAAGCGGCGTGACCATTAATAATTTTTTAGTGGTAAATTCGCGGTACCCCACTCCTACTTTGGTATCCAGAGTCATCCCCACCGCCTCGGCTTGCCAGGTGGTTAGATTATCAGGCAACTTAAAAGTAACACTGGCTCGACCGGCACTATCAGTTAATAGGTTGGGAATCCAAAAAGCCACTTCCTTAAACATGCCGCGTTTTTTATTGGAATTTGGGTCATTTCCACCTCCGCCCTTGCCCCCACCTTCGTCTAATTCAATATATTTGAGTAAATTACGAAAGTTAGAGTAAGTGGCCACCGTTAACGGAATGTACCCATAAAATTCTTTCACTGGGTCCTTTTTAGGATTACCTCTTAACGCCAACACACTCATATCTACCACGGCCAAAGAAACTTCCGCCAGCGCCGGACGTCCCGCATCATCAGTGACCGTCAAGGTCAATGAAACCAGATCGCCCGGATTATAAACCGTTTTATCGGTGGAGAGATTAATCTTTAGCTTTTTCTGATTACTGGCCACCCTAAAATCAGAAGAACCAAATCTCACCGCTCGGTCTGGAGCATAAGCGACCACACTCAAACGCACATTGGGATAGTATTCGGGAGTGACTGGAAATTCATAATTAGCAAGATTCCCTACAATATCAATTACTTCATAAGTAAAAATCTGTCCCCGCTCGATCGTGATTAAAGCTTTGGCTCGACCCTCAGGAATTTCCATCACCACGCGGCCTATTTCACCCAGTTTAAGTTCATTTTTTTCTGCTTTGACTTTTAATGAGATATCATCACGCGATCGCACTCTCACACTGCCGCTACCGTAAAGATAAAACCAAGACCGGCTGCCAACCGCTTGAGAACCTTTGGTTTTAACATCAACTTCATACTCACCTTCTCCGGTAACAATCAAGCTGATAGCGCCGTCACCATTCCCATCGGTGCGCAGTGATTCTGTTTTTACTAATTCACGAGTTCGCTTCCAAGACACATATTCTCTCTCGCTTCCCTCAGATGAACGCTTATCCGCCGTCCAGCGTACGCGATAAACTTGTGCCTCAATACCGTTAAGTGACATCGGGATGCCGTTCATATCAACGCTCTTAACCTGAAGCGAAACGGACGCTCCTGAAGCCATAAAACTTGGTTCTACTCTACTACCTAAATAATTTGGCGCGGCATGTAAAATAAAAGATTTTTGGGCGCCGATAGTCCGGCCGGGTTGATTTTTTACCGTCGTATCAAGAATAATAATTTTACTTTGAGTGAAATTGGTTAAATCGGCACTTTTTAGTTTGGTATCAATTATCGTTTCACCATCTTCATCCAAAATGGCTTTTCCTTGGCTCAGATAACGATCGCCATAATAATATTCGCCGCCACTATCTTGCTCGTCCGCAAAGAGATTATTAAAGTTAAAGTATTCTTCAGTATATTTATCGAAATAATAATATTGACTACTCAGATAATAGTCGACCGAAGCCCCGCTTACCGGTACGCCAAAATAATAATCGGCCTTAAGATTTATCTTCGGCTGACTGGCTAAAGTAAATTCATCTCCACCCGATTCAAGAGCCACTCGAAAAGCCGCGGGCGCATAATTAAGAACTTCAAAATGGGCGCATTGATAATCTACGCAAGCCCGATAGCTTCCCAAAGGCACGGCACTGTTTAAATCTACACTTGTGGAAACTGATCCAAAATTATTTGTTTTAAGACTCTCTTCTTTAATCACCTTGTTGGCGGAATCATAAACCTTAAGAGTAATTACCTGTCCCGTCGGGACTTCATAGTAGCCATCGTAGCCTAAACGATAATAGCCCTTTAAATTTACTGCTTGGCCGGGCCGATAAATTGGTTTATCGGTATATAAATAGAGATGTTTAATATTCGCCGCGCGCGAAGCCCAACTCAGGGCGGAAGAATTTTCAGAAATTACTACCGCATCTTGGCCGAATGTCGCTACTGTCAAATCGGCGCCGACGACAGGAGAAATAGAAGCGATGCCGTGATTATCAGTAAGCACCGTGTCCAAAACAGAACTCTGGCGATAAAAACTGATCGCCGCCCCGGCCACCGGTTCGCGAGTTGTTGCATCAAGCACCCAATAAAGATTCTTTAAACGACCTAATTGGCCATCGGTTAATCTCAGGGATTCGGACTCATTTTTGTCGAGCGGATTAATTTTTTTTTCTGTAACAATTAAATTTGTGACCGATATAAACACTCGCGCTTCCGATTGCCACTTCTCCGGCTTGGCGGGGGCCAATATTGAAACCTTGATGAAATAATTGCCTATGGCCGATGGAAAATAGTCCTTAATATCCACCGTCAAGAATCGACCTTCGGGGTCATTAATCGCAAGCGGAAGCACTCGGCTAACCTCGGCTTCGCAAGCAGGATTTGCTTTATCGCCTGATTTCTTTGCTTGATAAAAATCAATGGGGCGCAGTTTACAAACGGTCACTAAAACTTCGGGCAAGTGTTTGACCGAGAAAGTCAATTTAGTCCGACTCGGGACCGTGGTTAGATCATAATCTTGATGACTGGTGATCTGATAATCTCCAACGCGAACCGCCCTGGTTTCAAAACTGGTATTAACATCAACTTGGGAGCCAAAGACATCGGCGATTTTGGCAACGATAGTATATTTTGATCTCCCACTAAGTATCCCGTTTACCAGCGTTGTGTACTCACCAGCCTTACAAACCGAGACCCGGGCATTAGTAGTTGTAAGATACGATCCACTAAAACCAGTGCTGGCAAATGATGGAGTTACTTGGATTTCACTCCCCCCTTGATCATCTTTTGGACCAACCAGAGGATTGTTTGAACAAACAGTAAAGTATTCTAAACTATCGCTGGCGGCAATTTTATAAACTACCAAAGATTCATAGGTCGTCAGGTTAATGGCATTCTTTTCTTCCCCGATGATACTGCCCGGCGGAGAAACAATATTATCCAGAGAAATCTGAATCTTCTCTCCCCGTTTAATATTTGGTTTAAAAGAAATTATTATTTCTTTTTGATTAGGCACCTTGAGACAATTTTGGCGGGATTCTTCGGCGCACTTTTCACCGTAGACAAGATTGGCGATGCCAGAACCACTAATCCGACTTTTATCTAAATCAATATCTTCATAGAAATTAACGATGAGGGTGCCTTTGGGATCGAACCGGTCGGGGGAGGTTATCTGTGTTTGAGGAGAGGTTACCCTGGAATGTTGGACTAACCCGTTAACCTGATAATTAAATGATCGAATTTCATCCAAAATAATATTGCCGCCCGATTTAGGAAACGCCTTGCTTACAATTACCGCATAGTTTTGATTAATCTCCCAGCGACCGTTTTCCCCCACCGGAGAAAGAGCCAGGGTTTGAAAATCATCTTCCATCGTATTGTCATCATTAGAACTTTTTTTAGCATAGTTGAGAGTGAAAGGAATATCACTTCCTTTTTTGTTAATGACAATATGGCCTTTAGTTTTTTCCAAATCTACCGGTTGATTAAAACGGATCAGGAACGGTTGGTTATATCCGCGAACAATATTTGGCTTTAAAGATGAGCCTTCGGGCGCGTCGTAATCTAAATGATAAGTACTGAATCTCGCTTCTTTAGTTTTAACGGTCAAACCATCCAGCGACTTAAAGCCGGAATTAACAGTAACTAAATATTCAGCTGAAGAAAGCAAATTATTTTTAGGAATAAATTGGAGAGTGTTGGTACTGATCCACTTAAAGCGTCCAGGAGTAGGGGGAGTGACGGTGACCGGCAGCGAATCATCAACAAACTGGTCTAAGCGACCTAGGGGCACTATTGGCCGATTAAAGACGATGCTGATTTTAGTTTCCGGCAAGACTTCTTCATCGGCTGGTAAAATTGCCAATATTTCCGGATCCGCGACTACCAAGAAATCCTCCGTGAGTGTTTGGTCGGGCTTTAGATTTACCACGGCGGCATAGTGCCTCCCCATTTCAAGAGAACTGGTTGGTTGATAATAATAAATTTCGGTTTTTGACTCGGAATTAGTAGTGGAAATTAATTCGCCATTTTCCCGCCTAAGCCATTTACCAGATATCGCTGGATTAAAGATTACCTGCTCGGCAACCTTTACTTGCAGCGCCCGCGGTAAAGCCACAGAAATTGCCGCTGAACGCGAGATTTTCTCTGGGACCAGTCGAGATTGCGAAACTGTTTCTGACAAACGACCTAGAGAAAACCTGAGGTAGGGCCAGGCGATCTTTATCGCCAAGCCGATTACTATCAGTATCAAAAAAAGGCTTATTACTTTCAAAATTGTTTTCCCCATTTTTTTATTTTTAATTTTTAATGCCTGATCTTGGAATTATACCACCAAATGCCGTTAGCGAGGTGATTTTTTGATAAGTAAGTTAAACGCGAAGCCGCGTCCTATTGGCGAGTCTGACTTTCGATTTCCGACAGTACTTTCAAACACACAAAAAAGCCCCGCGGTGGTTTGAGCGCCAGCGCGGGGTTTGAGTGATTTGGGGCCGTTTAGTATCCGGCCGCCACTTTAAGATTCTGTCGGAGACGGTCTGGCAGTTCGGGCTCATTGCCACCCTTAGTGGCATAGTAGATTACGAATCTTGGATCGTAAGTGGTGGCGTAATCCTTCATATGAAAAGCGGTGCCGACAACGACTTCGTAAATTCCGTCGTCGTTGGAAAACTGCGCCATTACCGGGACCGAGTAATAATCTTGAGAACCCCAACGCTCCCAAGCGCCGGCGCATTCCGGACAGGCCCGAGATTTGGCGAGAACTAATGCAAAAAGAGACGGTTTTGGCAGCTGGGTCGGGGAAATTCTTTTCCCGTACTCAATCCCCAACCACGCCACGGCGGCGAATTGCAGAACAAAAACGACTCCGAGCAAAGTGGTCTTTTTCACGGCTAGTCCTCCAAATCACAAGGTTCTAAACCGCCCTACCCCGGCGGCCGGGAATCAGACGCGCGTCCGATTTCTGCTCAAGATGCTAGCATTTCCTTAATGGTCTGTCAAATTTTTCAATCTTTTTTTGGTTAGGCAAGGTCAAAGCCTTGATATAACAGTTGAGTCGAATGGAGATGCTGGGAATCGGTCACAGCTTGTCGCATACTTGCGACGGCCGCGACCCCGCCCATACTCCCAGACGCACACAAAAAGACTACCAATTAAGGTAGTCTTTTTGATGGCGTTGGGATATTCTAAACTTTGCGCGAAATTTCTTTGAACGAAACTGACGCTCCGCCCCGCCGCCGCTCGCTCCGCTCGCATGCCCCGCAGAAAAATTTCCTTTGCTTTTTTGATTCTGCGTGCGACAAATTTTTTCTTCTAAAAGGAAAAGGAAACTTTTTTGCGGGACTCCGCTCTGAACGAGCAGGGCGGCGGGGCTTCGCTTCGGCTCGGGCGCGGCGGAATTCCACCCACACCCCCCTTCCGCCGCGCCCTCGCTTCCGACGGCGATTTTTTCGGCGGGATTATTTCTTCTTCCCAAATTTAAATTTATCAAAAAGTAAAATCCGCACACCTAATAATTCAAGACCAATAATTGCCAGCCATGAACCGGGAGTCAGGGGTGTAAAGAGAGCGGCAAGACCAACAAAAATTAAAATAACGCCGATCGCTTTTTTGATTTTCGGATTGGCATGGATATATTCTTTAACAATTTTAAGCAGGTTCATAGATGGTTAAATTAACTTTCTTCGGTAAAAGAATTTGCGTATCTCCTCGACCAGAATAATTGACCCTGCAATTGGAATAATGATAAGCCATTCCGAAAGCGAAAGCGGTGTGGTGTGTAGAATTTTCTGCAAAAATGGCGTATAGAGCGCGGCAAATTGTAGAAATATGATTATCACTGTGGCACCGACTAGAAACATATTGGAAAATGGATTCATTTGGAAAATGGATTTGCTTTCGGATCTGCAATTCCAAGCATTGAACCATTGGAACACCGCAAGCGTTGTGAGCGAAATTGTCAAAGCCTTGGTAAGGTCAGTTTCAAAGTATCCTTTGAAAAGATAGAGTGTTCCAATAGCCATCGGTAATGCCATAAAGAACATCCTTTGCGCCATGAGTCCATCCACAATCCATTTTTTAGGTCGCTCAAATTTTCCTTGCAATAATCCTTTTTCTTTTGGTTCCATGGCGAGAGCAACATCAAGAAAGCCGTCCGTGACAAAATTAAGCCAGATGATTTGAGCGGCGAGAAGAGGCAACGGGTATCCTAAGACAAGCGCGCCGGTAACAACTAACACTTCGCCCGCGCTTGTGGAAAAAAGATACAGAATGACTTTTTTAATTGTTTTATAAATCCCTCTGCCTTCTTCGGCAGCTGAAAATATGCTGGCGAAGTTGTCGTCGAGAAGTATTATATCCGAAGCTTCCTTCGCCACCTCGGTTCCGATTTTCCCCATTGCCACACCGAGGTCAGCGGCAACAAGAGACGGTGCGTCATTCACGCCGTCTCCGGTCATTGCTACGATTTCTCCTCGTTTGCGATAAACCTGAATGATGCGAAGTTTGTGATCTGGCGTAACCCGGGCACAGACGCTTGAGCGGGCAAGTTTTTCCGCTAGCTCATCATCGGACATTTTATCGATTTCTTCCCCAGTAAGAACATTGTCGCCTTCACGCCAAATATCCGCCTCCTTCGCAATTGCCTGTGCCGTGAGACGATGATCGCCTGTGATCATTACCACGCGCATATCCGCTGCTCTTACTCTTTGCATTGCTTCTTTAACTTCTGGACGAAGCGCGTCATTCATACCAAAAAAACCAACAAAGGTGAGCAACGGCATTGCATTCCCATTAACGCTCCGCTCAGTATCTGGATTGATGGCATAGGCAACTACCCGAAAACCACCTTGCGCAAGATTATTGAAAACTGATTCTAATTCTTTTTTCTTTTCTCCGCTTAGAGTTTCGGTTCCATTTTTGTGCCAGATATTTTTACAAAGCTCAAGCACTTTCTCCGGTGCGCCAACGATAGTAATGAAATTTTTACCGTCAACCGCTCGAATTGTGGCGTGATATTTTTTTTGATAGTCAAGCGGTAATTCAAAAATTTTCGGTGTTTCTTGTTCCAGCGCTTCGTGGCGAAATCCAATCTTTTCAGAGAGCACCAACATTGCCGCCTCGGTTGGATCACCCGCAATCTTCCAAGTATTGGTTTCTTCCAAAAAAGACAGCCGTGCGTTGGCGCAGAACGCCGCAATTCTTCCGCTAAAAAGCAGTTCTGGATGATTTAAGGGGTCAATAGTTTTACCATTAAAAATTACTTCGCCCTTTGGCTCGTATCCACTACCTGTGATATCAAAAATTTTGCCGTCCACATACACACGCTGAATGACCATCTCGTTTCTAGTGAGCGTTCCAGTTTTGTCCACAGCAATAATTTTTGTTTGCCCTAATGCTTCAACCGCCTGCAATCGCTTCATCAGCACATTGCGCTTTGACATTCTCCGAACGCCAGTTGCCAAAACTAAAGTCATCACAATCGGAAGCCCTTCGGGGATAATAGAGACCGAAAGCGCTACCGCCGTGGTAAACATTTCTTTGATGGATTTGCCAGAAAGAACGCCGAGAACAATTAGCGAGGTGCTGATGACGGCTACCATAATAATAATAACGCGAGAGAGATAACGAATATTGGCTTTTAGAGGAATTTCAGTATCAATCGAGGAAATTTTCTGCGCAATTTTTCCAATTTCTGTTGCGAGTCCGGTAGCCACAACAACCGCAGTGCCGTTTCCACTCAAAATGTGCGTACCCTTAAATACCATATTTTTCTGATCCGCCACTGGCAGATTGTCTGCTGGCATTACCGTATCGGTTTTAGTCACTGGTTCTGATTCTCCAGTAAGACTTGCCTCATCAACTTTCAGAGTATTTGAGAAAATAATCCGCGCGTCAGCCGGCACTTTTTCTCCTTCTTGCAATACAATAATATCCCCGGGCATTACTTCGGTATCTGAGACTATAAGCTCCATACCGCTCCGTAGTACAGTTGCGGAAGTTTCGGCAAACTTTTTCAAAGCAAGCAGGGTGTTTTGCGCCTTACCTTCCTGAATAGTGCCCACAATCGCATTAAAAAGAAGCACCGCAAAAATAATCGAAGCGTCAATAACTTCTCCCATCGCAAAAACAATGCCCGCCGCGGCAAAGAGAATATAAATCAGCGGACTTTTAAATTGCCGCAAAAAAATAAGGAGCAAGCCATCTACCTTCCCTTCGGGAAGTTTATTGAATCCGTATTCTTGAAAACGCTCGGTCGCTTCTTCTTTTGTTAGGCCGTGCTCACGCGAACGGAGCACAAGAAGAACCTCGGGGACTGTTTTTGTATGCCATGAAATTTGTTGCATTATTGCCATAAATCTATTTGATTAAATCATCAACGCCAACTTCAAGCGCTTTGGCAATCTTGGTCAGGGTTTCGATTGTCGGGTTCTGATTAACGCCATTTTCAATCTTAACAATGGTATTGAGCGATAAATCAGCAAGCCGAGCTATCTTTTCGAGAGAATAGCCCTTTTTGCCCCGCAATTTCCTTAAATTGTCTGAAATGTTATTTGACATTGCTTTCGTTATTGTTTAACATTATAGTATATAGAATAGAATATATAGCATAATTTCTTGATACTACAATGATACATAATTTAAACAATTTTGTAAACGAATCTTTAGGGAGTTCCTTAATCTTTTCCGCGCACGGGATATGGCCGTGCATAGTGCATTGGCCGAAAGGATGACAAAATTG
>DATECC010000081.1:0-2020 GCA_036516635.1 Minisyncoccota bacterium
GCCGCCCTGAATTTTTACGCCAGCTTTGCCAACCCGGAAGACGAAAACTACACTTGGAATACTTCTTTCCCCGAGGCGGTGGAGGCCTTTGCCGAAGAAAAAACCGCCATGCTGATTGCTTACGACTCGGCAAAAAAAGACCTCAAACGGCTCAACCCGAGCTTAAACTTTGCCCTGATTGACCTGCCCCAAGTCAAAGCGACCGCTCACCCCCTTAATTTCGCTTCTTACAATACTTTTGCCGTCAATAAAACTTCCGCCAACACCGATTTGGCTTGGGATTTTATCGTTTTAATGACCAGCCGGGATTACGCCCGCGATTATCAAACCGAGACCGGCAAACCGCCGGCCATCCTCCGGCAAATTGACAAAGAAAAACCCGCCTATACCGCCCGGAGCTGGTTTAAGCCCGACCCCCAAAAGGCCGATGACATATTTCGCGAGATGATTTCCGGGGTCAATTCCGGCCAGGCGGCGCAAACGGCCATCGAAGCCGCGGCGGCCCAAATTACCGAGCTTTTGGGAGAGATAAAAAAATGAGAAAAATTGGCGCGATAATTTTTGGGGGAATTATAATTTTAATCCCCCGCTTGGCCTTGGCGGTTGAGACCGAATTTGGCCCGGCCAACAATATTACCGAATATGTCTCCGCGATTCTTGCTTGGGTAATTCCCTTGGCCGGGGGCCTGGCTTTGCTGATGATGATTTACGCCGGTTATATCTACATGACTTCCCAGGGCAATCCCGAATCAGTGGGCAAGGCCAAAGACATCATTATCGGCGTTATCACCGGCATCGTTTTGTTGTTTTTAATTAAAGTGATTATGGATCAGATTGGCGTGCAATAATGAGAAATCCAAAATCCAAAATCAAAAATCCAAAATCTGGTAGATTTTTCCCCCATTTTCTATTTTCTGTTTTCTATTTTCTTCCTATTGCCCGAGCGGCTGATGTACCCAATTGGAAAGATATTGACTTTCCCGGCTCGAGATTTACTGACATCGCCGGTTTAGTTCAAGCCATAATTAACTGGCTCTTGGGCTTGGGCGGGGCATTGGCGGTCATCGCCATTGTTTATTCGGGGATTATGTATATCACCGCCGGCGACGACCCAACTAAAGCGGAAACGGCCAAAAAAAATTTAGTTTGGGCAGTTATTGGCGTTGTCATCATTCTTTTGGCCTATGTGATTATCAATGAAGTCGCCAGAATCTTAGGAGGATAAGCGATGGGAATTTTACCAAATACCAGCCCAGAAACCTGGAAGCTGGACGCCATCAATGCGCTTTTAAAAAATATCATTGATTTAGCCCTGCTTTTAGCCGGAGGAATTGCCGTCATTTACTTAATCATCGGCGCCTACGGCTATTTTACCGCTTTTGGCAATGAGGAACGAGCCAACAAAGCCAAAACCACCATTACTTGGGCGATTATCGGCGTGGTGGTGATTATTTTGTCAATGGTCATCATCAACGAGGTCTGGAATTTGGTGGCAACCACGCCAGCGACTTTCCCGACATAGAAAATCAAAGATTAAATTTTGAATTTTAAATTTTCATTTTGCATTTTGAGATTTGCATTTTGCATTTAATATATTATAATAAAAACAGGAGGTCGAATGCTTAGTAGATTGCCGGAATTAAGTTTTTTAACTACCGGGACTTTCGAACAAATTGTTCTCTCGGTTATTAACTGGATTCTCGTCCTGGCGGGAGCCCTGGCGGTTATCTATCTTGTCTATGGCGGTATCCTCTACATCACTGCCGGCGGCGATGCCGAAAAAGCCACCAAGGGCCGAACCGCTCTAGTCAACGCAATCATCGGTATCGTCATTATTATCCTGGCTTTTTTGATCGTCGTCTGGGTTAACCGACTTATTAATACCGGCCGAACATAAATGAGATTTTATGGAAAAAGAAAACCCGCCTCCGCGTTTAGCAGAGACGGGTTTTTAGTAGTGTTCTTGCCGGCATTAGCCGGCAATGATTTTGAAGGGCTCGTTCGTCGGCCGAGCCTTCTC
>DATECC010000082.1:0-2734 GCA_036516635.1 Minisyncoccota bacterium
AGCGTTGGCAAACTGCCGGCGATCGGCGAGGCGACGATATCTTCCACTGTTAGTCCGGCATCTTCAATCGCCCGCAACAAATTATCCAAATGCTGTTCCAGATAGACGACGAACAAGACCCGTGCTTCCAATTTATTGCCGCGCATCCCGTCGGGCCGGCCGAGAATTTTTTTCCCGTCCAGTTTGAACGACAGCGGAATGGCGTGAATGATGCGATTGTTGGCCAAGTCCGCGACATTGGCCTCCGCCAATTCCAGCGCGCGGTTGACATCGTTTTCCGTAATTTCCGAATCGGCGCGCGAAACGACAATCTGGCTTTCACCGATTTTTGACTCCAAAGTTACCCCGCCCAAGCCGACAAAAACCCGTTTGATTTTGAGGCTGGCCGCGCGCTCGGCTTCCCTGACGGCTTGTTTAATCGCGGCGGTTGCTTCGTCGGTGTTAATGACATAACCTCGCCGCAAACCTCTGGATTCCACCTTGCTTAACGCCAGAATATTCGGTGGCTGGCCAGTTTTCGCGAGACCACAAACCGCGACGCGAACATAGGCGCTACCGACATCAAGACCAGTGACGATCGTTCTGCTCATGGGGATGAAAATGTTTTACTAATTGACTTTCTAGTGCCTCCATTTTACTCCCATGGTCCAGACCTTTCAAATGGAGCAGACCGTGGATAAAGATCAGGAGCAGATCTTTCTCTTTGACCAGTTCGCGATCAATGAAAATTTCCCCAGCCATCGGCGTGAGCGGAAAACTTAAAACATTAGCCGGCCGATCTTTGCCTCGCCAAACGCGATTCAACCGGCGCGAGCGCGTTGAACCGATAAAAACCAGACTTAATTCGTAATCCTGACCTAAAACTTGTTCCGTAATGGTGCGAAAATTAAGCCGCGGCCGCGGCCGGCGGCTAAGATTTTTTATATCTAACTTCATTCAAAAGCCCGAGCTTGTTGAGCCGTTCGAATTCCCGTCGGCGTTCCAGACGCTTCAACGCCTGTTTTTTCTTCTTATAAGCGGACAGCGGCCGGGCGGTATAACGCCGCGCCTTGGCCTCGCTTAAAATCCCGGCTTCTTTCAAGCGCCGGCTGAACCGTTTAATCAAACTCAAATTTGATTCCGTCTCCGACTCTTTTTGGACTTGAATGGTAATCACCATAATTGGCCAAAGACTAACATGCCTTGAGATGTTCCGCCAGCGCTTCTGTTTTCACCACTGTTTGCGAACGAGTATTCAGATCGCGGACGATGACCGTGCCGTCAATAACTTCTTTTTGACCGAGAATTAAGGCGAAAGGAATTTTTGACTTTTCCGCGATTGCCAGCTGAATCGTTAACGAATCTTTGGACAACGAGTGGGCGACCGGAATCCGCGCCTGGCGCAGAATCTCAATCACTTGCAAACTGTGCATCTTCGCTTCCAAGCCCAATTGAATGAAAAAAACTTTCGGCTTTTTCAAAATGCGCGGTGTCAGCCGGTTGAAGTGCGGCGACTGAATCACGCGGTCCAGACCGATCGCCGCGCCGACGGCAAAAACCGGTTTTTTGACGCCGAGCGCGCGGGCGAGATAATCGTAACGGCCGCCGCCGGCGAGAGCGAGCGGCGATTCGTTTTCGCCGCTCGCCGGCTGACTGAACTCAAAGACCGTGCGGGTGTAGTAATCCAGACCGCGAACCAAATTATTATTCAGGACATAAGTGATCTTCATCGCCTCCAGATATTCCAACACTTCTTTGAAGTGCTGTTTACAAGCCGAGCACAGATAACTGACGGCGTTGGGGGCGTCTGTTTTCAGACTTTGGCATTTGGGATTTTTGCAATCAAGCAGGCGCAGAGGATTGAATTTAAGCCGCTCGCGGCAGTCGGCACAGAGTGTCCGGCTGTTTTTCTTGTAGTAATTAACCAACTCCCGCCGAAAAATCGGTCGGCAATCATTGTCGCCGATGCTGTTTATTTCCAAAATCAGATCGGCTAAACCGGCTTCCTTAAGAATAATGGACACCAGCCGGATAATTATCGCGTCGGCGATGCTTTTACCGGTACCGATAATTTCCAGGTCAAATTGGCGCAATTCGCGGCTCCGGCCGCGTTGCGGATTATTGTGGCGGAAGAGCGGGCCGGCGGCGTAAAGCATCACCGGTTGGGGTTCGGCCTGAAGTCCGCGTTCAAAATAGGCCCGCATTATCGGGGCGGTATATTCCGGTCGCAAAGCCAGATGATCGCCGCCGCGCGTCCGCAAAGTGTATAATTCCTTTTCCACAATATCCGTATTCAGGCCGATGCCTTTTTGGAATAAATCGGCGAATTCCAGAATCGGCGTGTCAATCGGTCGGAAACCGTAATAAATCGCCGTCTCCGAGGCCTTTTCAATCAAACCCTGATAACCGTAATATTCGTCGCCGAAAAGATCATGCATCCCTTTGACGGTTTGCAGTTTAAACTCAGCCGGTTTATTGGCGATCGGCGGGCTTTTTTTGGCGGTCACTTTTCGACTCATCATCAATAAAAAAATTAAGGTAAATAAGCGAAGCGATTAAAAGGAAACAGGCGCAAAAACACTCGGCCTTTAATCAATTTTTTCTGCACCGGCCCCCACACGCGGGAATCAAGACTCATCGGCCGGTTGTCGCCGAGGACAAAATACTCGTCGGCCCCTAGGGTATAAGACTGATTATCAATCGTTACCGTTTCGCCCGGCAAATTAACCACTCGTTTGATAAAAAATTTGGAGGG
>DATECC010000083.1:0-5630 GCA_036516635.1 Minisyncoccota bacterium
GATGTCGGCCGATTAATCCCGTTAAACGAAAAGGCACCATGTGTCCCTGATAATTGACCTTGAAAGTCAAGCCGACTGGCCGATTATTTTCATAATAAAGCCGCTCATTGTTCAGTTGGAGATCGTTTCCATCTTTGAAGCCGTAAGTCAAAACCCGCAAGTGTTGGCGTTTAAAATTTTCGTTTAATTTTTCCCGAGCGGCCATAATCCGTTCATCGTCGCCGTTCAAAATAATCACCCCCCCAGTCTGCACCATCGTTAATAAAGTCAATTTTTCTTGAATCAAGTCTTCAGCTGAAGCAAAAGCTTCTAAATGCACCGGCACTGCCGGTAAACTGGTCAAGACGGCCACTTCTAATTCCAGCCATTTCGCCAACCGCTGTAAGTCGGTCGGCCGGTCAACGCCGATTTCCAGAATCAGCCAAGTCGGATAGTCGCGGCGAAGCAACGACAACAACAAACCGGCGATTAAATTTTTCAGCCAACCCAGCGGCCGACCCCAGGCATTGGGCCGGCCAAGAATGGACAAGGGCACGCCGATTTCACTGTTAAAACTTTTGGCACTGCAGCGGACTGGAAATGATTTGGCCAAAACGGCGTAAATGGCGTCTTTGGCGCTGGTTTTTCCGGTGTTGCCGGTAATACCGATCAGGTGCGGCCGATAACATCGGAGAGCCAACCGAGCTTCCAGTTGAAGGAGTTGAATGATTAGGGCGCGACAAATTTTTTTTAACATCGTCATCGATTGATTTTAGATTATAGACGATCGGGCGGCACTTGATAATAGCTTAATAAAAATTTAGCCAAGTGACTGAAGGGAGCGGTTAAGGTCTGCGACGCGTAAGCGGCACCGATTGGTTCCAGAGCGTACAGAAAAACGCTGAAACGCGGCGCGCTGGCCGGAAAATAACCGAAAAAGGAATGGAGAAATTTATCCGGCTCATAACCCTGACCGTCAGCGCGTGGAATTTGCGCCGTGCCGGTTTTGGCCGCGACTTGGTAATTGGGCAAACGGGCGCGGCCGCCGTCAAGCACCTCGTCCACGGTTTTGACGAGCATGGCAGTGACTTGTTTGGCTGTTTCGGTTTTAATCACTGCTCGCCCCCGTTCCAGCGGAGCGTTCTCAATTAAGCCGGTGTCGTAGCGAAAACGTTTGACCACCTGCGGTTGAACCAAGTAGCCGTCATTGGCCAGAGTGGATAAGGCCGCCGCCAGATTAAGCGGGGTCAGAGCAATTCCCTGACCGAACGAAGCGGTGGCAAATTCCACTTCGCGCCGGCTGGTCAAATTGCCGGTCAAACCTTTTAATTCCCCCGGCAGAGCAATCCCGGTTTTCTGTCCCAGATTGAAACGGTCAAAATAATCTTGAAACTGATCTGGCCCCAATTTTTGCATAATGAAGACGGCGCCGGTATTTAACGACTGATTGAGAATCTCCTGAATCGGCACGCGGCCGCGCGCGCGGCCGTCATAATTGCTGATAATTCTATCGTCAATTAAAATTTGACCGGCGTCAAAATAATCGGACTGTTCGCTGATCACACCGGCGTCCAGACCGGCGGCGACGGTCAACGGTTTCAGCACCGAACCCATTTCATAAACTCGCTCAATCAGCGGATTAATTAGGACCGAGAGATCGGATTGTTTCTGGCCAGGGTCAAATGCCGGCCGCGCCGCCAGAGCCAAGAGCGCGCCGGTTTTGGGTTCCAAAATGATGCCGCCGACCGTCTTCGTCTGCCATTGTTCCATCACCGTTTCCAATTGATCTTCCAGAAATCGTTGGACTTTCGGTTCAATCGTTAAAATCAGATCCCCGTGATTAACGGCCAATTTTTGTTCCGGATCAACGGTCGTGGAAAACAATTCTGCCAGAAAAGTCGCGAAGGTTAATTTATCGGCGCGGCTTAAAAATTCGTTGTATTGTTTTTCCAGACCGTAGCGGCCGGTCTTGACTGTCCCGGCGCCCTCATAACCCATAAAACCGAGGGTTTGCGCCGCCAATTGGCCACCGGGATAGAAGCGCAGCGGTTCCTCAATAATTTGGACGCCCGGCAACTCCAGCGCGCGAATCGCCGCTGTGGCCGTGGCCGTCAACTGATCGGCAATTTCTTCATAGGGATCGCTCGCGCGCGCGGCTTTGGTGGTAAATTCCGCTTCTCCCAAAGCCGGCCAAATTATTTTTAATTGATTAAAAGTGTCCGACGAGTCAATAATCTGGGTTGGATTAATCGCCAAAATAAAATTGATCTGAAGCGTGGCGCCGGAGACAAGTGCGCCGTTTTTATCCTCAAAGAAAATTGAACCGCGATCAAAGGTCTGGCTGGTTAATAATTGGCGATGTTGTCGGGCCGCTAATTGGCGATAATTTTCACCGATAATAATTTGCGTAAAAAAAAGTTTAGCCGCCAACAATAAACCGATCAAAACAAAAACACCGGTGATTAAGGGTAAGCGCCGTGAGGAATTACTCTTCATGACCGCCGCTAACGTTCAGAATTCTGCCGGCTGGGCCGAGTGCCAACCGCGACGTCGCAATCACGGCAAAAATGGCGTTACCGGCGCTAGATTCTTCAAAACCCAAAGCATAAGCCCGTTCCAAAGTGACCGTTTCCGCCAAAGTTAAATACTGATTTTCCAGAGCGCTAATTTCCAGCGTTAAACGGTCACTAAGTCGGTGTAGATTTTCGCGTTCGGCCGCTTTAAAAATTAAATCATTGACCAGATACAGATAACTGCCGGCGATAAAAATCAAGAAAATCAGCAACAACCAAAACAGTTTTGGTGAAGAAAGTTTGAGTTTAAAATTTTCGGTCGTCATTTTTTTGAATAATCCGGAGGGTGGCGCTCCGGGCGCGGGGGTTGGTTTTAATTTCCGGCCAAGTCGGTTTAATGGCGTGACGGGTAATAATCTGGCCGCGACCGTCAACTTTGACTGTTTGGAAAAATTTCTTGACGACTCGGGCCTCGCCGCTGTGGAAAGTGATCACCGCCAGCCGACCGCCGGCGGCCAGACTGGCAAAACCTTTGGCCAATCCTTCCGCCAGCGCTGCCAATTCATCATTGACGGCCAGACGCAGGGCCTGAAAAACTTTAGTGGCAAAGTGCCGGCGGCGGTTCGGCGCGCGATACGAACGGGGCACGGCCTGGCGAATTATTTCCACCAATTGTCCGGTCGTCAGAAGCGGCGCTGATTGCCGAGCCTTGACGATCGCTCGGGCGATCGGCCGGGCGAAGGGTTCATCGGCGTAGTCTTGGAAACAAGCGGCGAGTTTTTCCTCGTCCCAATGATTGACGATTTCGCCTGCGGTTAAGCGCTCGGGCGGCGGCGCGACTTCATAAGTCATCAGCAGGGGTTCGTCGGTCTGGAATGAAAAACCGCGGCCGGCTGATTGAATCTGATTTGAGGAAAAACCCAGATCCAGAAATAACCGATCAATTTGCGTCACTCCGAGCGAGCTTAAAACTTGATCCAGCTGGCGGAAATTGACCACCCGTAAAGTGACGCGGCAGGGGACAGCCGCCAACCGCGCGCGCCCGTTGGCAATTGCCGTCGCGTCCTGATCCAAACCGATCAAGTGGCCGCCGGTGATTCGTTTGGCAATTTCCACACTGTGGCCGCCGCCGTTGATCGTACCGTCAACCACGGTCAGGCCCGGCCGTAAATCCAAACCGGTAATCACTGACTGTAAAAGAACTGGCTGGTGCATTTGTCCGAGATCAAAACACTCCGACTTCACCCAGCTTTTCGGCTAGCAGATCGGCCTGGCGTTCCAGTTTTTTGGTCTCGTCCTGCCAGCGCGCTTCGTCCCAAATTTCTAGACGATCGTTCACTCCGGCAATCACCACTTTGGTCTGCAGTTGGGCAAAAGTTTTGAGAAAATCCGGAATTAGAATCCGTCCCATCGCATCTACTTCAGTCTCGATCGCGCCGGCCAGCAAAAAGCGGAGAAAACTGCGCGTGTCCGCCTGTCCTTGGGTGAGCCGGGCCAGTTTGGTCATAATCACCCCCCAAGATTTGATTGGATAAACGAACAAACAGGCGTCCAAACCGCGGGTCAACACGATTTTACGGCCAAGCAAACGACGAAAGGGCGCCGGTAGCGCCACCCGCTTTTTATCATCAATCGCGTGTCGATATTCGCCGATTAACACATTGGTCATAAACCCCACTTTTACCCACTGCGACTAGATTATATGCCACTCTCCCCCACTGAGCCAATAAAAGTTATCCACAGGCGAAAAACGGCAAAACTTTTAATGAGTTTGCGATCGTGAATTTGTTAAAGATTAATTACAGAGATTGATTATGATCTTTTGGTCGCAGGGTGGGAAAATAAATTACTTCGCGGATGTTAACGGCATCGGAAAGCAACATCACTAGACGATCAACGCCGATGCCGACGCCGCCGGCCGGCGGTAAACCGTATTCCAGCGCTTCCAGATAATCTTCATCGGCCGATTGGGCTTCAAAATCACCGGCTTGTTTATTTTTTTCTTCATTGGCAAACCGCGCGCGCTGTTCTAGTGGATCGTTCAATTCGGAAAAGGCCTTAGCAATTTCCAAACCGCCGATAATCAATTGCCAGGCGTCGGCCAGCAACGGTTGATCGGGTTTGGTTTTGGCCAGCGGCAGATAATTTTTCGGATAATCAATGACAAAGGTCGGTTGGATTAATTTCGGTCGGCAGATCTTTTTGTAAATCAAATCAAAAATCTTTTCCCGCGCCGCGCTGGCCGGTAAAG
Organism: Minisyncoccota bacterium; assembly: GCA_036516635.1. Classification (GTDB taxonomy): domain Bacteria; phylum Patescibacteriota; class Minisyncoccia; order Phycocordibacterales; family JACOZG01; genus JACOZG01. The sequence goes on from DATECC010000083.1 coordinate 4,744, forward strand.
TGACACCGAATTGCGCGGCTTTCAGCGCTAAATCCTTGTCGGTCACAGTTTCCGGATCGGTAATCAGAGCGTAACTCTTAAACAAATCAAAATAATTGACGACGCGAAAACGGCCGCGGCAATCGATTTTCTCGCCGGCGTAGGTAAAAGCCGTGGGTTGACCGAATTCCTTGACCAAGTGTTTGATTAAAAGTTCCACCAGTTGGTGTTGTTTGGCGGCATTGCTGTAGGCCTCGTAAAACTCCAGCATCGTGAATTCCGGATTATGCGTCACATCAATCCCCTCGTTGCGGAAGCAGCGGGACAATTCATAAACTTTCGGAAAGCCGCCGATGAGCATTTTTTTCAAATAGAGTTCCGGCGAGATTCTTAAATACAGATCCAGATCGAGGGCGGCGTGATGAGTTTTGAACGGCACAGCGTTGGCGCCGCCCGGCAAGGATTGCAGCATCGGCGTCTCCACTTCCAGATATTCCTGCTTGTCCAAAAAACGGCGCAATGATCGGATAATGAGCGATCGCCGAATAAAACGAGCGCGGACTTGTTCATTTAACAAACTGTCCAGATAGCGCCGCCGCCACCGTTCATCAACATCGGCCAGACCGTGCCATTTGTCCGGTAGGGGGCGCAGACTTTTGGCCAGTGGCCGCCAAGTTTTTACTAACACCGTCGGTTCTTCGGTCTTAGTCAAAAACAAAGTTCCGGTGACGGCCACAAAGTCGCCCCGATCAACGCTATTTTCAAATAAGGTTAAAGCTTTCTCCACGGCGGCTTCCGGTTTGATTAAAATTTGCAACCGCTCCGTGCCGTCATTAAGATCGGCGAAGATCAAACGACCCTGGCGGCGTAAACCGATCACGCGACCGGCCAACGCCAGCGGCTGTTGT
>DATECC010000084.1:0-3713 GCA_036516635.1 Minisyncoccota bacterium
CGACAACATCCGGTGATTTTAGCAGACTATTGGTCCTAATTCTAATTTTATCTTAAAGCGCGGCCAACCGGGCTTGAACCGGCAACCTCTCGCGTGACAGGCGAGTGCTCTAACCAATTGAGCTATGGCCGCAAACATCAAGTAATTTAACAGAAAAGACGCCTAATGAGAAGATGTCGGGGGTGGGGATCGGACCCACGACCCCGGGCTTATGAGTCCCGTGCTCTACCAACTGAGCTACCCCGACTTTTTTCGTGGTAGCGGGGATTGGATTCGAACCAATGACCTCCGGGTTATGAGCCCGACGAGCTGACCGCTGCTCTACCCCGCAATGAAAAGACAACGGCATTGTAACGCCGGTGGCGGCGGTTGGCAAGTGGAAAAATTAGATGAAATTGAATTCGCGGAAGACGCGTTCAAATCGGTCCAGAGTCGCGCGCGCTTCGCGGCGCGAGAGGATAAAATTGCTGTCGTGGGCGATCTGATTGCGGATCTTATGCGCCTCCCAGGCGTCCTGCAAAGTCAGAAAATCGCTCGGCTCAATTGCCTTCAATCGTTCCCCCAGACTTTCTCCGGGATAATTCATCGCTTTGACCATCTCGTCCAGCATTATGTCGGCCTCCATAATCGCCTGCTTCCAATCCGACAGATTGTCAGTGTCCAGCACTTGGCTGATCTTTTCCCAGCGTTCATTCCGCAGACCCTTACCCGAGGCGTCGGTGCGAACGGAATTAAAAAAATTCCGTATTTCCTCTTGCCGCAATTTGGTAATTTTATAAATCAAGATCGCGGCGGCGATCGCCAACAATAAGGCCAAGGCCAGAAAGAGCGTTCGCAGTTGAGCCAGACGGGCAAACAAGGCTAAGAGAAACGGGATCACCTCCAATAAAAACCGGTAAATTAAATTGAAAAAATATTCCAGATTTAAATAATTCGGTTCAAAGGTGGGCATAGTGAGCGCTAAGTTTAAATAAATAATCCTCGCCGCCGCGCGGCGCGATGAATTGAAGACCGAACGGTAACCCCCGCTCGTCTTTCCCCGAAGGGGTGGAGATGGCGGGCAAACCGGCGAGATTGGCCGGCACGGTGAAGAGATCGGCCAAGTACATCTGCACCGGATCGTGAATTCGTTCGCCGAGAGGGAAAGCCGCCGTCGGTGTCGTCGGCGTGACAATGGCCGCCACTTGATCAAAAGCTTGAGCCAACTCCCAAGCGATCGTCTGTTTAACGGCGACCGCGCGCTGATAATAGGCCTCATAGTAACCGGCCGACAAGACATAAGTGCCGAGAATAATCCGCCGCCGCGTTTCGCGACCGAATCCCTCGCCCCGCGTTTGCCGGTAATCATCAATCAAATCGCGGCCGGCGACAGACCGGCCATAGCGGAAACCGTCGTAACGGGCCAGATTGGAGGAGGCCTCGGCCGGCATAATCACATAGTAAGCGGCCAGCGCGTACTGGGCGGCCGGCAGATCAATCTCCACCAGTTCATAACCGCCGGCCGACAAACGTTTGAGCGCCTGTTCAAAATCTTTCGCCGCGGCCGGCGCCAAACCGGTCTTGAAAAAATTCCGCGGCACGCCTAATTTCATTTTAAGGTTAGACCTTAAGATTTTTGGATCTAAAGGTCTAACCTTTTCTGAGTCATAAGAAGTCGCATCTTTTTCATCTTGGCCGGCGATGACCTGAAAAATAATTTCCGCATCGGCCGCCGTCCGCGCCAGCGGACCGATCTGATCCAGCGACGACGCCAGCGCGATCAGACCGAAACGAGAGACGGCGCCGTAAGTCGGTTTCAACCCAACGACGCCGCAGAAAGCCGCCGGCTGGCGCACCGAACCGCCGGTGTCCGAACCGAGCGCCGCGAGTGCCAGATCGGCGGCAACGGCGGCCGCCGAGCCGCCGGATGAGCCGCCGGCCACGCGCGTTGGGTCAAGCGGATTTTTTGTCGGACCGGCGGCGGAATTTTCGGTGGAACTGCCCATCGCAAATTCGTCCAGATTCGTCCGGCCGAGAAAAATCGCGCCGGCGGCGCGCAGGCGTTCAATGACGGTGGCGTCGTAAACGGCGACATAATTTTCCAGAATTTTTGAGCTGGCCGAGGCGATCCGACCCTTGATCAAAATATTATCCTTGATCGCCAGCGGTACGCCTTCCAACGGCCGCGGCGGCTCGCCGCGCGCCAAGCGCGCGTCCACGGCCGCGGCGGCCGCCGGCGCGTCAGCAAACACTTCCAGATAAGCGTTCAACGACGGATTCAGTTCGGCAATTCGTTTCAAATAATATTGGACCAAATCGCCAGCCTTGGCTCGGCCGGCCGTCAGCAGTGCCAGCCACCGACCGATGGTCAATTGCGAAAAATTTTGGTCTGACATTTTAATTTTCAAACACCGCTTTTACTTTGAACTGCCGGCTGGGTTGCGGTCGATGCGGTTCGTCATCAGTGCGTCCAACATTTTTAGCGGGGCCGATTTCCTCTCCAGCCCCGTCAACCAGCGGCGCGGTTTTTAATTGATCCACATAATCCAAAACAGAGTCAAGATCGTGAATCAGTGTCCCCGGTTCCGATTCATTCAGCGCGAGGCGCGCCAGCGCCGCGAGTGAGGTTAGTTCGGTTTGGCTGATCATTGGTTTATTTTATCACGATTTAAGCAGGCGTAAAAACTCTGTTTCGTCTATTATTTTGACTTCAAATTTTTCCGCCTTGACTAATTTTTCGCCCGGAGTGGAACTTGCCAGCCGAGGCGGCCGGCCAGCAACCAGAAAATCAGTTTTACCGGAAATTGTTTCCGCCACTCGTCCGCCGGCATTTTTCACCAGCCGTTTGGCCGCGACGCGCGTGAGGGTTGGCAAAGTGCCGGTGAAGACAAAAGTTTTACCAACGAACTTGCTTTTGTTATTTGCCGGCGGGGTTGCTTCCACCGGCTGGATTTTAATTTGTGTCAGCAAGTTTTTGAGCATCAACTGATTAGCCGGAGCGTGGAACCAATCATAAATTGACCGGGCGACCACCGGGCCGATGCCGGCGATGGCTTCAAATTCTGCTCGATCAGCCGACTGAATTTTAGTTAGCGCGCGAAATTCGCGCGCCAACAATTCCGCCGTTTCCTCGCCGACGCCGTCAACGGACAGAGCGACCAGCAGGCGCGGCAGGGTGACAACGCGCGCGCGGTTGATTGAAACCAGTAAATTTTTCACCGACTTATCGGCCAGACGCGGCAGCTTGATCAAATCTTTATAAGTCAAAGAAAAAATATCCGGATAAGAAGCGAGTAATTTGTGTTCCAATAATAAGTCAATCATTTTGCGTCCGAGACCGTCAATATTAAAAGCGCTTTTGGAAGTGAAATGGTGTAAGCGGCGCCGTTGCTGGGCGGCGGAATTTTTTTTCACCAAACGGTAAGCCGCCTCGCCCGGCCGGCGTTCCAGCCGGCTGTCCGCTTCGGCTAGATAAGTCGGCCAGCGGAATTTTTTTTCTTGGCCGGTGCGCAACTCTTTCAAGACACCGATAATTTCTGGAATAATGTCGCCGGCCTTGCGCACGATCACGGTGTCGCCCAAGCGCAGATCCAGTCGTTTGATTTCGTCTTCATTATGAAGCGTCGCGCGGGCGACGCGTGAACCGGCGAGCCGGACCGGCCGGAGTTTGGCCACCGGCGTCACAATGCCGGTCCGACCGACTTGAAAAATAATCTTCTCCACCACCGTCGTCG
>DATECC010000085.1:0-2058 GCA_036516635.1 Minisyncoccota bacterium
ATTATTATCAAATTAAAAATGGAAAATTAACCACCATCGAGGTCAAACCACTTGGTCCGCCGCCGCCGAAAGAACCGGCAGAAGTCAGTAAACCTTACACCCCGCCCGCGATTCACCTTTTCTTGCACCGCTCTCAAAGAAATGAGGGGCGGGAAATTACTTTGGCGGAAGCGCAAACTCTAAAATTAAACGAATTGTTGACCGCGCCGGATGGTGTCTCGGTGGCAAGCGGTTATCAGCGCTGCGAAATTGAGTTTTTTCCCTTTTTCAATGGCGCCAGATCGCGCTATGGCTATTATTTGGTCAAAGGCAATAAAAAACAGAAACTTAATTTGGTTGGCGAAGATGGACGAGCTTACTACTATCGCGATAATTTTAAATTTATCGGTTGGATTATAAAATAATAATAATTTTATGAACAAAGAAGAAGTCTTGCGGATTTTAGCGGAGAAAATGACGAGCGGTGAAATCAGCCGTGAAGAAGTATTGGCCTTATCCGGTCAGAGTTCAACCTTAACGGAAAAAGGACGGGCGTCTCATTTTTCATTAACCAAGATCTTTTATGTCCTCGGCGCCATCGTGGCTCTGTTGGGAATAGTTTTTTTCGTCTGGCAGATTTGGACTGACCTTGGCGCCGGCGGCCGAGTCATCATTACCCTCGGCCTCGGTGTGGTGTTGGCCGCGACCGGTTCGGTCCTGCTTAAAACCAAGGCCGAAAGCAAACTCGGAGAGGTTTTCCACACCCTGGCTGGTTTGTTGATTCCCGGCGGCGCCATTGTTACCCTCAACGAAACTATTGGCTTGGAAAATCTGTATTCGCTCTGGCCGGTGGCGATCGTCTTCGGCGTGATTTTTCTGTTTTATCTACTGCTTAATGCTTACCACCGTCGCGAGATATTAACTTTCTTCACCATCGCCAACGGGACCGCCTTTATCTATTTGCTGGTCGGGTCAATTATTGATAATCCGGCCTACGAAAGATTTTACGAGGATATTTATGCTTATCTGACGATGGCGGTCGGTTTAAGTTATTTGCTGTTGGCCCAGTCTTTCCGCAACGGCTGGAACCGGCACTTGGCTGGCCTCTTCAATTTTATCGGCGCCGTTGGTTTTTTTGCCGCCGCTTTTACGCGGGTGGACAATTCCGGATTATGGCAAGCGTTTTTCTTTCTCCTGGCGATCGGTGGTTTGGCTCTCGCCGTTCAGCTCAAAAGCCGCGGCGTTCTGGCCGCCAGCGTTTTGTTTTTAATCGTCCATTTTATCTACATTACCCGCGAATATTTTGCCGATTCCGTCAGTTGGCCGATTTTGCTGATTGTCCTCGGCTTTATTTTTATCGGTCTCGGTTATCTTTCCATCATGCTTAACCGAAAATACATTCAATCATGAAGCAGGTAATTGTTGTTGTCTTGGTCGCGACGGTTTTAATTATCGCCAGTTGGACCATTATTAAAGTCAAACTGGAAACCGGGCCGGAAATTGAAATGAATAATCCATTAGTTGAATTAGGAACGAACAAAGGTAAAATTACACTGGAACTTTTTTCTACTGCGGCACCGAAAACGGTTGATAATTTTATTAAATTAGCCAAAGCTGGATTCTATGACGGCACATTATTTCATCGCGTCATCAAAGATTTTATGATTCAGGGCGGCGATCCGCTGACGAAGGAAAATCCGCAGGACTGGTCGCGCCACGGCACCGGCGGGCCGGGTTATGCTTTTGCCGATGAGATCAATGACCATAAGATGGGGCGCGGCACGCTGGCGATGGCGAATGCCGGTCCGAACACCAACGGCTCGCAATTTTTTATCGTTACCGCCGCGACCGCACCGTGGTTGGATGGCAAGCACACCGTCTTCGGACAAATAACCACGGGGATGGAAACCGTCACGGCGATTGAAAATTCGCCGACTGATCCTGCCCGCGGCGATCACCCGCTGGAAGACATCGTTCTGATCCGCGCGGTGGTGAAGTAAAAAACATATTAGTTTACGGACAGGAACTTCGGTTCGTCACTGTCCAGCATTTTGCTCCGGCAGAATATATGGAAATGGA
>DATECC010000086.1:0-20133 GCA_036516635.1 Minisyncoccota bacterium
GAACTGGGTCTAAAAAGTATTGAAAAGGAGATTGAGGAGTTGGAACAAACAACCAGCCACTGACGCCATCAAGGTTAGTCCTTGATGGTTTTCTGTCCTCGCCAAACCTCAAGAACAATCGGCAGAAAAGAGACGACAACGATAACGATAATGATGAGCGATAGATATTTTTCCGTGGCCGGAAAAATTGCGCCCAAGAAATAACCGAGAAGGGTGATGCCGCCGCCCCAGAACAGACCGCCGATCACATTGTAAGTTAAAAATTGGCGGTAGGGCATCTGGCCGACGCCGGCCAGAATCGGCGCGATCGTGCGGACAATCGGCGCGAAACGCGCCAAAATAATCGTCTTTTTGCCGTGGCGGTCGTAAAAAACGCGCGTCTGTTTCACATAACGTTTGCGGAAAAAGAGGGAATCTTCCTTGGTGAAAATTTTCGGGCCGAAATAACGGCCGCTCCAGTAACCGAAACTGTCGCCGAAGATGGCCGCCAAAATCACGATGGGCATTAAATACCAGATAGAAAAAAATTTTTGCGAGGCGAGCAAGCCGGCGGTAAAAAGCAAAGAATCGCCAGGCAAAAAAAGGCCGAGCAGGAAACCGGACTCGGCGAACACCATTACGCCGATGCCCAGATAACCGAAAGTGATTAAAACGGAACGAATCGTCAGCGCACCCATTGTCACTTATTCATAACATAGATTGGGTATTGACGGAAAGTTTTAGCTGGCTATACTTGGATCGGCGTCTTAAAAAACGCCGTGGTTTGGTCTTTGACAATTGATGATCCACAATCCGCCTCATCGGCGGATAAAATAGTATTTTTTCTTTTGTTCTGTTCTGAATATAGGAGTTTCAAACTTCTTTAATTAGAGTTTGATCCTGGCTCAGGATGAACGCTGGCGACGTGGATAAGGCATGCAAGTCGTGCGTCCCGATGAAGTCGCAAGACGACATCGGGAAGCGGCGAACGAGGTAGTAACACAGAGGAACATTCCCCGGAGTCGGGTATAATCCCGCGAAAGCGGGACTAATTCCCGATAGCCCCGCCTAAATGTAAAAATTTTTGGCGGGTAAAGGAGCAATTCGCTCCGGGATTGGCCTCTGGGCTATCAGCTAGTTGGTAGGGTAACGGCCTACCAAGGCGATGACGGCTAGGGGGGGTGAGAGCCTGTTCCCCACCGATGGTACTGCGATACGGACCATACACCTACGGGTGGCAGCAGCCGAGAATCTTCCGCAATGGGCGCAAGCCTGACGGAGCGACGTCGCGTGATGGATGAAGTCCTTCGGGATGTAAACATCTTTTGTCGGGGAAAAATCCCGAGAGTAATCGAGGGAGTGATGGTACCCGAAGAATAAGGGGTTGCTAAACTCGTGCCAGCAGCAGCGGTAATACGAGTGCCCCAAGCGTTATCCGGAATTACTGGGCGTAAAGCGTGCGTCGGCGTCCCGTCAAGTTCTTTGTTAAATCCTCCCGCCCAACGGGAGAACTGCGGAGAAAACTGACAGGATAGAGGGGGTGAGGGGTCTACGGAACTCATGGTGTAGGGGTGAAATCCGTTGATATCATGGGGAACACCGAAAGCGAAGGCAGTAGACTGGCGCCCATCTGACGCTCAAGCACGAAAGCGTAGGCATAAAACGGGATTAGATACCCCGGTATTCTACGCCCTAAACTATGTTCTCTAGCTTTCCGGAGTATCGACCCTCTGGGAGGCGAAGCTAACGCGTTAAGAGAACCGCCTGGGAAGTACGGCCGCAAGGCTAAAACTCAAAGGAATAGACGGGGACTTGCACAAGCGGTGGATCATGCGGTTCAATTCGATGGTAAACGAAGAACCTTACCAGGGCTAGAAATCTACTCGAATCTGCCGGGAAACTGGCAGAGTTCTCACAAGGAACGAGTGGACAGGTGTTGCATGGCTGTCGTCAGTTCGTGGCTTGAGCTGTTCCCTTAAGTGGGGAAACGAACGCAACCCCTATCGTCTGTTACAAGTGTCAGGCGAGACTGTCCCGCTCTGCGGGAAGGAAGCGGGGATGACGCCAAGTCAGCATGACCCTCTGATGTCCTGGGCTACACGCATGATACAATGGCGGCGACAATAGGTTGCGACGGGGAAACCCTGAGCTAATCCCTAAACGCCGTCCCAGTTCGGATTGAGGTCTGCAACTCGACCTCATGAAGTTGGAATCGCTAGTAATCGCGGGTCAGCTATACCGCGGTGAATACGTTCTCAAGTCTTGTACTCACCGCCCGTCAAGCCAAGGAAGCTGGGAGTGCCCGAAGTTCTCGCTTTGCGAGACCGACGGTAAGCTCAGTGACAAGGGTTAAGTCGTAACAAGGCACGGGTAGCGGAAGCTGTTCGTGGAATTATTCAAAATTGCGTCTCGACCTCCGGCTCTTAGCGGGAGTCGGGACTGATTAGGTCGTCCCGCTACGCGGGATTGGGTGATGGATTTGTCACCCCTTACCCGTACCGAACTGCCGTTTGGCGCGTTTGGGCGGGTTTTAACAACAATCCGGAGCGCGAGTCTCCCAAATCCTCGCCCGAACAGAACAAAAGAAAAAATATTAAAAAATCAAAAAAACGATCCGCCTTGGCGAGACCGTTTTTTTTGGTTATAGTAAGTTTAGTTTTGGGTGCGTAGTTCAGTGGTAGAACGCTGTCCTGATAAGACAGAGGCCGTAAGTTCGATTCTTACCGCACCCATCAAGCTAACCCAAAATTTCGGGTCGGCTTTGGTGGGCTTCCACTCGCATTCGGTCGCCGGGCCGTGGTGGCGGAATTGGTATACGCGTACGCCTCAGAAGCGTATCCCGCAAGGGTTGAGAGTTCAAATCTCTCCCACGGCATTGCGTAAGGAAAATGAAAATACAATCTCTGTGGATAAAAAGTTTACGCGACCGGTTTGTTTTGCTACACTGAACCCACGATGGAACAGGAACCAATGAATAATTTTTCGTCCGTGACGTTAACCACCGGCCGGCGCCGCTCGTTTTGGTGGCCACTCATTATTTTGCTGATCGTTATCAGCGCCATCGCTTTATTTTGGTTTTTGGATCGCAACGGATCGGCGGGCGGCATCTTTAATTTGGCCGGCGCCGATAATTATCAAGCGGTTTTTTTGGACAATGATCAGGTTTATTTCGGCCAATTAGACGACGCCAACCAGACCTACGCCACCTTGACCGACATTTTTTATCTGCAGATCGGTCAGCCGCTTCAGCCGAGCGATCCGGCCACCAATGTCAATTTAATTAAATTGGGCGGTGAACTGCACGGCCCGATTGATCAAATGACGATCAATCGCGAACATATTTTATTCATTGAAGATTTGCGCGCCGACTCGCAAGTCGTGCAGGCCATTAAACGCTATAAAGAACAGCAAACTGGACAAAATAAATAAGGTTCATTTCGTCGGCATCGGCGGGATCGGCATCTCGGCGATCGCGCGGCTTTTTCTGGTCCAAGGGAAGCAAGTGACCGGCTCGGACGAGGCAATTGACTCGCCGGTCGTGGAGGAATTGACCCGCGCCGGCGCCAAAATTTATGACGGGCATAAAACCGATCAGGTGCCGCCGGACGCCGAGCTGCTGGTTTATTCTTTGGCCATTCCGGAGGACAATCCGGAACGGCGCGCGGCCGCGGCGCGCGGTTTGGCCACGCTGTCCTACCCGGAAATTTTGGGTTTAATTTCCCGCGACAAATACACTATTGCCGTCGCCGGCACTCACGGCAAAACCACGACCACGGCGATGATCGCCGAAGTTCTGCTGGCGGCCAAGTTTGATCCAACCGTCATCGTCGGCAGTTTGCTCAAAAACCGCCGCAGCAATCTGATCGTCGGTCAAAGCCGGTATTTGGTAGCGGAGGCCTGTGAGTACCGGCGGTCGTTTCTTAACCTCTCGCCCCAAATTTTAATCATCACCAATGTTGACAACGATCATCTTGATTATTACCGCGATCTGGCCGACATCCAATCCGCGTTTGCGGAACTCGCCACCAAGCTACCGGCGGCCGGCCGCTTAATTTGCCAGGCCAAAAATTCATTGCTCGCGCCGGTTATCGCTAAAACCAATTGTCTGGTTATTGATTATGAGGACATTTCCACCGTCGGTTTGCAGTTGCTGGTGTGGGGCCGGCACAATGTCAGCAACGCTCAAGCGGTCCTGGCGCTCGGACAGGTTTTAGACATTAACATTGCCAGCGCGCGCGGCGCGCTCAATAATTTCGGCGGCACCTGGCGCCGCTTGGAGGCGCTCGGCCGCACCGCCGCCGGCGCGCTGATCTACGACGATTACGCTCATCACCCGACCGAAATTAAGGCCACGCTCGCGGCGGCGCGCGAACATTTTCCGCAACAGCGGATAATCGTCGCTTTCCAGCCCCACCTCTATAGCCGGACGAAATTGTTGTTCAACGATTTGGCCGCGAGTTTCGGCGTGGCCGACGAAGTATTACTCTTACCGATTTACGCGGCGCGGGAGCCGGATGACCAAGCCGTCACCAGTCAAGCCTTGGCCGCCGCCATCGCCGCCAAAAAACCGAACGCCAAATATTTCTCTAGTTTTGCCGCCGCTGAAAAATATCTAAGCCACCGGCTGCAACGCGCCGATGTTTTAATCACGATGGGAGCCGGCGATGTCTATAAAATCGCCGAGCATTGCGCCGCCGGCCGATTTGTGGATAATAGTTGACGATGTTGAAATTAACCGCCAGCCAACGGGACCAGTTCGGCAAGCAATTAAAACCGGCACGCGCCGCTGGTCAATTGCCGGCGGTGATGTACGGCCGGAAAACTAAAACTGCGCCGCTCTTCGTTAAGACTCTGGAATTTAAAAAAATTTTCGCCGCGGCCGGCGAGTCGGCGGTGATCGCCTTGGACGGTCTGGCCGGCGAGAATAATGTTTTGATTCACGATGTTACTTTTCATCCGGTCACCGGCGAACCGCTGCACGCCGATTTTTATGTGGTGGAAAAAGATGTGGCGATTGAAGTCGCCGTGCCGCTGAAGTTCGCCGGCGTGTCGCCGGCGGTGAAAGAACTCGGCGGCGCGCTGGTCAAAGTCTTACACGAATTGAAAATTGAAGCGCTGCCGCAAAATCTGCCGGCCGAAATCACCGTTGAACTCGCGCCGCTCGCCACTCTGGAAAGCCAGATTTTAGTGCGCGATCTGATTCTGTCGTCCGACATTAAAGTGCTTAATGAACCGGACGAAGTGGTCGCCGCCGTTACGGTGGTGAAAGAAGAACCGGTGGAAGAAACCGCGCCGGTTGACTTGTCGGCGATTGAGGTGGAAAAACGCGGCAAAGAGGAAAAGGTTGAAGGCGAAGCCGGCGCCGATGAGACGGCCGCGGCGGCGGAGAAGGGAACAGAGAAAAAGTAACGGCGGGTAGCTTCTTGATCTTTGTGTGATGTTGCCGTCCCGATTCCGCTATTCGCCCACCGGCGAAGGCGGACATCGGGACGGTTTTTTGTTATGATGAAAAATGAGATATGGCGTTAAAAAAATATTTCAATTTAATTTTAGTTCTTACCGCCCTCGCCTGCTTTTTGGTGGGCCTGCCGGTTCTCGCCCAAACGAATGATGATGTCACGCGGCGAAAGACTGAATTGGAACAGGAACTGGCCAAAGTGGAAGCCGATATCGCGCTTCAGGAAAAATTGATCGCCGCTAAACAACGGGAGGCGTCCACTCTGGAACGTGATCGCCAATTGCTTAATTCACAAATTGCCAAGGCGAAATTGGTGATCCGCGAATCGGAACTGAAAATTGAACGATTGGGCGGCGACATCACTAAAAAATCGGTCGCCATCGCCGGCTTGACCGCGCGGCTCAAAGCGCTAACCGAATCTTTGGCCGAACTTTTGCGCCAACGGCGCGATTTGGAAGATTATACCTTGTTAGAAATTCTGCTGGCGCCCGCCAGTCTGACCGATTTTTTTCAGCCGCTGGAAAATTACCAGTTGATTGAGGAGGCCATTCATCAATTGTTCGCCGAATTGCGCGCGGCGCGGTCAGAAACGGAAACGATCAAGACGGATTTGGAAAAACGCCGGTCGGCCGAACTGGATTCCAAAAAAAAGATTGAGGAAGAACGCCGGCGCATTGAACGGCTGGAAGCGGAAAAGAAACAATTATTAGCCGCGACCAACAATCAGGCCGCGGCCTATCGCCAGGTGCTGGCGGCGCGCGAACGGCGCAAGGTGGAAATTAAAAGCGCCTTGTTCCGCCTGCGCGGTTCGGATGCCATCACTTTCGGCGCGGCGCTGGATCACGCCAATTTTATTTTCGCCAAAACCGGCGTCCGGCCGGCTTTTCTGATGGCGGTGATCACCCAGGAATCTAATCTGGGCGCCAATGTCGGCACCTGCAACCGGCCCGGCGACTCGCCAGCCAAACATTGGTCAAAAATTTTAAAACCGGATCGGGATCAAACGCCGTTTTTGCAGATCGTCAAGGCGCTCGGTTTGGATCCCGAGGTTGTGCCGTTGTCCTGTCCGCAAGCCGGCGGCTGGGGCGGAGCGATGGGTCCGGCGCAATTTATTCCCTCCACTTGGCTTTTATACCAAGCCAAAATCAGCATCGTCACCGGCCATCAGCCGCCGAGTCCCTGGGCGCCGCGCGACGCTTTTGCCGCCTCCGGGATTTATCTGGCGGAACTGGGCGCCAACGGCCGAACCTGGAGCGCCGAACGAACGGCGGCGCTCAAGTATTATTCCGGTTCGCGCTGGGCCCAGCCCAAAAATGCTTTTTACGGCGACGGCGTGATGAAAATTGCCGCCGACTATCAAGAGTTGATTGAGACCTTGCAAAATAACTGAAGTTTTGGCAGAATCTGATTCTGATGAAAAGAGAGATTCACCCGACTTATTATCCGGACGCCGAAGTGACCTGCGCTTGCGGCCAAAAATTTGCCGTCGGTTCAACTTTGGAAAAATTAAAAATTGAAATTTGCGCCGCCTGCCATCCGTTTTTTTCCGGTCAGGAAAAAATCATTGACAGCGCCGGCCGGGTGGAGAAATTTAAACAGCGCCAGAAACGGCAGGTGAAGAAACATTAACGATGACGATCGAAGACTTTCGCGCTAATCCCCGGACCGCGGTCTTGGCGGCGGAGTTTGATCGTCTGGCTAAAAAAGTTGAGGAACTGCGCGCGCTGGCGGCCGTCGATGCGTCAGTCGGAACTCTAGCCGAACAAGAAATTAAAGATTTGGAGACAACGCAGGCCGACCTGTTTAAGCAAATGGAAACAATTGCCGCCGGTCGGTCGGCCCCGGTTGAAGCCATCGCGCCGGCCATAATTTTGGAAATCCGCGCCGGCGCCGGCGGCGAAGAATCAGCGCTGTTTGCCGCCCAGCTGGCCGCGATGTACGGCAATTACGCCGCGCGGCGCGGCTGGACGCGACTACTTATCAGCGAATCAAAAAGCGCTCTCGGCGGTTACAAAGAAGCGATTTTTGAAATCCGCGGCGGCGTCTATGAAGATCTCAAACAGGAAATCGGCGTTCACCGGATTCAGCGCGTGCCGGCAACCGAAAAGCAAGGACGAATTCACACCTCCACGGCTTCGGTGGCGGTTTTGCCGCTGGCCGAACAAACCGCGGTGACAATCAGTCCGGCGGATTTAGAAATTACCTTTAGCCGATCCGGCGGCGCCGGCGGCCAAAATGTGAACAAGGTGGAAACGGCGGTACGCGTTTTGCATCGGCCGAGCGGTCTGGTCGTCCGCTGTCAGAGCGAACGGAGCCAGAGCCGGAATAAAGAAAAGGCGGTACTAATTTTGGCTAGTAAATTAAAAGAACAAAATACGGCCGCGACCGCCAGCGAATTATCCAGCGAGCGCCGGCGGCAGATCGGCACGGCCGATCGTTCGGAAAAAATCCGGACCTACAATTTCGTGCAAGATCGGGTGACCGACCATCGCCTCAAACAGTCCTGGCACCAAGTGGAAAAGATCCTCGCCGGCGAACTGGAACCGATCATTGAAGCCTGGCGCACTATTTCATTGTCAAAATAAATTTTTTCTGCTAAATTGAACCTATGCCTGAATTATCGTTATTGGATGAATTATTCGCGCGCGGGGCGCACTACGGTTACAGCCGCCGGCGGCGGCATCCGTCGGTCAATCCGTATCTTTACGGCTTCAAGAATCGGACGGCGATTATTGAACTGGAAGCGACACTCGCGGCTCTCGCCCGCGCCCAGGAATTTCTAAAGACCATCGGCCAAACCCGCCGACCGGTAATTTTGGTCGGAACTAAACCGGAAGCGCGCCCGGCGATCGCCGCCGCCGGCCAGCGGCTCGACTTACCTTATGTGGTGTTGCGCTGGATCGGCGGCACACTCACTAATTTTTCCGAAATCAAAAAACGGCTGGCCCGCCTGGCGCAACTCAAAGAACAATTTGCTTTCGGCGAATTGGCAGTGCACACCAAACAAGAACGGGCGCTGTTCAGTAAAGAATTGGCCCGCCTGGAGCATATTTTTTCCACCATTACCGGTTTGGAAACTTTACCGGCAGCGTTGATCGTGGTTGATTCGGCAGCCGAGAAAATCGCCGTCAGCGAGGCGCGCCTGCTTAAAATTCCGGTCGTCGCTCTGGCCGGCACCGATTGCGACATCCGCTTGGTTGATTATCCGATCGTCGTTAACGATTCCAGCGGCCAGTCAATTGAATGGGTGATCGACAAATTGGCGACGGCCTATGAAAACGGCCGTGCCGTCGCCGCCGCGACGGCCGAACTTAAGACTGAAATTAAAACCAAAACCCAGACCACCGATGATTGACATCAAGCAAATCAAAAAATTACGGGAGAAAACCGGCATCGCGGTGGGCGAGTGCCGGCGCGCGCTGGAGGCCGCTGGCGGCGATGAAAACCGCGCGCTGGAGTGGCTGAAAGCCGCCAGCGCGAAAGTGGCGGACAAAAAAAGCCGTCGCGCCTTAGTCGCCGGCGCCGTCGCCAGTTACATTCATTCCAATGGGACCCTGGGCGCGCTGGTGGAATTGCGCTCGGAGACCGATTTCGTGTCTAAGAATCAAGCCTTTCGCGATTTAGCCGGCGAACTAGCGATGCAGGTAGCGGCCGCGGCGCCGGCGACGATTGAAGAATTACTGGTTCAACCGTTTATTAAAGAGCCGAATCAGACGGTTGATGATTTGCTCCGCGCGGGAGTACAAAAGTTCGGCGAACGGATTATGGTTGGACGATTCGCCCGTTTTGACGCTAAAGAAGATTTAATACTATGACAATTTTAAGTTTTTTCTTTTTAACGGTGGCCCTATTGTCATTTGGCCTGATGGCGCTGATTTTATTTTGGCCCGATCGTCGCGCGGCGCCGGCCGGACCGAGTTGGGCGGAAATTTTAGCGCCGATTATTTTAGCCACCGCCGCCGGTTTGATCTTGACGGCCAAGCACCTTACCAAAACCGTCTATCTTTTTTTACTGCTGATCGTTCATCGGTTGGCACTGGCGGTTAAAAATATTTGCCACCGAATTGAAAATCGTTTTTCCAAATTAATCCGAGCGGTCCACGGCCGCGGCGAGCGGTCCTTGATGGAAAAACCGCGCGGCGCCGTATCTTTTTTTCTGGAGCAGATTAAAATTGATAAACCACGCTAACTATCGCCGTTTTAGCTCAACGCGTTTCAATGTGCCAGCGTAGCTCAGTCGGTAGAGCAACGGTTTTGTAAACCGTAGGTCGTCGGTTCAAGCCCGACCGCTGGCTTTAACGAAGTTCAGCCGAAAATTCACTCGCAGTGCGTTCGCGGATTTTCTGATCTAAATCATTGATTTCCGTATTGGTCAAAGTCCGATCAAGCGACCGGTAAATAATCCGATAGGTATAGCTAATCCGGCCGGCACCCCATTTGGCTTTGTCCTCATATCGGTCCACCAGCGCCATTTCCTCCACCAGGTCGCCGCCGAGATCACGGATCAAATCAAAATAATCATTGGGCACAAAAGTATTCGGGACGACGAAAGAAATATCGCGGCTGATGACCGGATATTTGGAAACCGGCCAATATTTTTGGCCGAGGATTAATTGTCGCGTCACGCGCGGATCGATAGACCACAGCAACCGGATATCCGGCAAATCCAAACTTAAAATCGCCAACCGTTCCAAACCAAAACCGAAAGCCCAACCGTTGTAATCCCGAACGCCGAAATTAGCCAACACTTCCGGCCGCGGCATCCCGCCGCCCAAAATTTCGATCCACTGGCCATCGGTCTCAACTTCCACCTCCAAACTGGGATTGGTGTAGGGAAAAGTATCGGGATTGAATCGCAGATTAACCTGCGGCCCGAATAAATTTTTAGTGATGGCCGTCAGCCCCTTTTTTAAATCGTCAAACACCAGTCTTTGTTGTCGATCGGGGACTAAATAAAGTCCGCCCATTTGATGAAAAACATTCATATGCCGGCGATCAATTTCATCTTTGCGATAAACCTTACCGTAACAAAGGACACCAAGAGCTTCTTGATTGGCAATTTTTTTCTGCACCGCCGGCTGATTAAGGTAGTAATACCACATTACAGTATCGTGAGTCCGGAGAATATTTTTTTCGTCCACATAATAAGTATCCGATCGGCTGCGGGCGGGATGATTGGGAGCAAAATTGAATAAATCAAAACTGACATCAACCGGCACAATTTCCGGAATTTGGATCAGATCAAAATTTTTGAATTGGGACATAGCGCTAACCTGCCGCACCAGCGCGGACAGCGGGCCAGTCGGTTGCCGTGAGAGATCAGGTAAGGCGAGAAAGCGCTCCATCCGCCGCGCCTCCAGATCGGCGCGGGCGGCTAATTTTGCGAGCAACCGCTTTTCCGCGGCGCGGGGGATCGTGTACTCCATCGCTATCATTGTAATCATAAATTTAAAAAAAGAAAATCAACCGCCCTTCTTGAGTTATCTCATAACTCTACGATCGTAGGAATGTGGAATAATTTATTGTTGAGAAAATGACAGATGAAAAATGCTTAGGGGTCAAGTGTTTAAAGATTGATCAAAATGATATAATTAAATCGATAAATTATGCCCAAGGATAACGTTAAAAAGCGGAAATACGACGCCGATGATATTCTCGTTTTGGAAGGGTTGGAACCGGTACGGAAACGGCCCGGAATGTATATTGGCTCAACCGGCACGGACGGTTTGCATCATTTGTTGGTGGAAATTTTTGACAACGCCCGCGACGAAGCGATGAACGGTTCGTGCGACGAAATTGAAGTGGCGCTGCTGCCGGACGGAGTCGTCCGCGTCACCGACAACGGCGCCGGCATTCCGGTCGCGATTCATTCCAAAACTAAAGTCTCGGCGTTGGAAACGGTAATGACGACCCTGCATGCCGGCGGCAAATTTGAAGGCGAGGGCTATCAAATCGCCGGCGGCTTGCATGGTGTCGGCGCTTCGGTTGTCAACGCGCTGTCGGAATGGCTGAAAGTTTATGTGCATCGCGACGACGGCAAATATTTTCAGGCGTACGCGCGCGGTCAAAGACAGACGGCGGTCAAAAAACTGGAAACTTCAAAATTGCACGGCACGGTCGTTTTGTTCAAACCCGACCCGACTGTTTTTTCCGACTCAATCTACAATTGGGACCGGATCGTTAATCACTTGCGCGGCCAGGCTTATCTGGTGAAGGGGGTGAGAATTCGCGTCATTGACGCCCGCCAGGCTGATAATAAGAAACTTAACAGCGAAGAAGTTTTTTATCTGACCGAGTCGGGCCTGGAATTGCCGACGCAAACTTTTTATTTTGAAGGCGGTCTCCGATCGTATATCAGTTTTTACGCCCAAAAGGAAAAACCGCTTCACAAGATCGTTTTTTATTTGGACAAAAATGTTAATGGCGTGCAGGTGGAAATTGCGTTCCAATATCTGGACGATATCGCGCCGCGCGAAACCAGTTTTGCTAATAACACCGCAACACCGGAGGGTGGCATGCACTTGACCGGCTTTCGCACCGCCCTAACGCGCACCCTGAACGATTACGCGCGAAAAAATAATTTACTCAAGGACAATGACGGCAATTTGACTGGCGATGATGTGCGGGAGGGAATTCTGGCGGTCGTTTCGGTTAAATTAAAAAATCCTCAATTTGAAGGTCAAACCAAAACTAAACTCGGTAATGTGGAAGTGCGCGGGGCCGTGGAGACGATTTTCGGCGAAAGTCTGGCGGCTTATCTGGAAGAGAAACCGGATGACGCGCGCGCGATCATCAATAAGGTGGTGTTGGCACTGGAAGCGCGTAAGGCCGCGAAGGCGGCCAAGGACAGCGTCTTGCGCAAGGGGGCGCTGGAGGGACTGACACTACCCGGCAAACTGGCCGATTGTCAAACTCGCGAGGCGGCGCAAGCCGAACTTTTTATCGTGGAAGGGGACTCGGCCGGCGGTTCGTCCAAACAAGGACGCGACCGCCGGACGCAGGCGATTTTGCCGCTCAAGGGCAAAATTCTCAATGTGGAAAAAACGCGACTGGATAAAATCCTCGCCTTCAAGGAAATCAAGTCGCTGGTCATCGCGCTCGGCACTTCCATCAGCGATACTTTTAATCTGGAAAAGTTGCGTTATCACAAAATCATCATCGCCACCGATGCGGATGTGGACGGCGCCCATATTCGGACGCTCCTCCTGACCCTTTTTTATCGTTACTTTCCGTCGCTGATTGCCGGTGGTTATTTGTATATCGCCCAACCGCCGCTGTATAAAATTAAAAAAAGCAAAGAGATTCATTATGCCTACTCGGATGAAGATAAAACTAAAGTCCTGAAAAATATCTCGGGCGAAGCCAATGTCCAACGTTATAAAGGTCTCGGTGAAATGAATCCGGAAGAGTTGTGGGAAACGACAATGGATCCAGCGCGCCGGATTCTAAAACAGGTTAAGGTGGCGGAAACGGAAGAAGCGAATAAAATTTTCACGATTTTAATGGGCGACGAAGTTGAACCGCGCAAAATTTTTATCCAAACTCACGCCAAACTGGCGACCTTGGATGTATAAAATCTCCTGCCGCCAATTTAATCTAACTTTTTGCTTTTGATTTCTTCAAGCAGGCGCGTGCGGAAATCGGCGACAGAAATGTTTGCCAGTTTCTCGCGGCGGCCCTCCACGGTCAGTTTTTCACTCGCCATTTCCTGGTCGCCGATGACGACGAGATAGGGAATTTTTTGCATTTTGGCGATTTTTATTTTTTTACCCAAGGTTTCGTTGTCCAAATTAATCTCGGCGCGGATATCGGCGGCTTGCAGTTCAGCAAAAACTTTTTGGGCATAAGTATTATGTTTTTCGCCAATCGGCAGAATCGCCGCTTGCACCGTCGCGAGCCAAAGCGGCAACGCGCCGCGGTATTTTTCAAGCAACAAGGCGACGGTTCGTTCAATGGAACCGATGGATGAACGATGAATCACGATCGCTTCTTGTTCCTGCCCGCGCGCGTCGGTATAAACTAACTTAAAACGTTTAGGCATCACGAAATCATACTGAACGGTAAACGCCGTTTCTTCCTGCCCGCGCGCGTCTTTGACTTGAATGTCAATTTTCGGCCCGTAAAAAGCGGCCTCATTTTCCACTTCGCTGAACGGCACATCCTGACTCTTTAGCGCCCGCCGCAGAATCTCTTCGGCTTCGTCCCAGGCCGCGTCATCCTGATAATATTTTTTCCCGTCCGCCCGATTACCCAATGATAAACGGTACCGGAAGTCATCGCCCTTTTTGAATCCCAGAGTGCCAACCGCCAAGACAATCAAGTCCAGCGCGCCCTGCACTTCCGCCAGCGCCTGTTCCGGATCGGCACAAATAATATGAGCGTCGGCGAGGCAAAATGATCGGGTGCGCACCAGACCGGTTAAAACCCCAGACAATTCATAACGATAAAGTTTGGCCAATTCGGCGATCCGCAACGGCAGTTCGCGGTAACTGTGGGGCGAGGACAAATAAAGTTCAAAGTGGTGCGGACAGGTCATCGGTCGGAGCACATATTGCTCTTCATCAATCGCTATCGGCGCATACATTGTATCTTGATAATAAGGATAATGACCGGACTTTTTATACAAATCCAGTTTAGCCAGATCGGGTGTTAAGACATGTTGGTAACCGCGCCGAGTTTCTTCCGCCACGATAAATTTCTCCAACTCCCGCCGGATGATCGCGCCCTTTTTGGTCCATAACGGCAACCCCTTGCCGACCGTGTCCGAAAAAACAAACAAACCCAACTCGGCGCCCAAGCGCCGATGATCAAATTCCGGCAGACCCTCTGATTCGGTTTTCATCTTCATTCCATCATATCAGTTCTTTCAATCCTTCAACAATAATACTCGGTTCGTTGTTGCGCATTGACAGCCGGCCGCGGAGAGCAATGCATTTATCCGCCACGATCAGATTTTTAAATTGATCATAAACCCGGGCGAAAATCACCCCCTCAATTTTGTCCGAAAAATCGGCCAAGCGAATGAACGCCATTCGCTCGCCGCGCTTGGTCAACACCGGTTTAACTTCTTCAATCACGCCCGCGACGGCAACCGTCGCGCCGTGGCGCTCGATTTTGATTTTTTTGATCGCATTGTCGGCGGTAAATTTGGCGCGAAACTTATCCAGCGGGTGGCCGGAAATGTACAACCCGAGCAATTCTTTTTCCCAAGCCAGTTTTTCTTCCAGCCGCGCCGGCGGCGCGGCGGTCAGTTTCAACTGCGGCACGGTCGCGCGGTCGGCCATCGCTTCAAACAAAGAAGTCTGGCTGGTGGAAGCGTGCAAACGGTCGCGGTGAAATTCCAGGATTAAATCAAGATTGGCCAAAATCCGGCCGCGGTCTTCATGCAGTGAGTCCAGAGCGCCGGCTTTCGTCAGCGCCTCCAGTGATTTTTTATTCAAATTTTTATGGCCGATCCGCTCCAGAAAATTGATCAAGGTCAGAAACGGACCAGTCTTTTTTCGCTCGGCAAAAATCGTCTCGGCCACATCGGCGCCCAAATTTTTAATCGTGTAAAGACCAAAGCGAATTTTATCTTGTTCGCCGGCCGTCCTGGCTTTGATGACGGTAAAATCGCCGAAACTTTCATTGACATCCGGCGGCAAGACGGCAATGCCCAGCCGCAAACATTCGCTGATTATTTCCGCGACCGTCTCCGTGTCGCCAGACTCGGCCGACAACACGGCGGTCATATATTCCGCCGGATAATTGGCCTTGAGGTAAGCGGTTTGGTAGGCGACGCGGCCGTAACTGGCGGCATGGGCCTTATTGAAACCGTAACCTTGAAACGGTTCAAACAAATCCCAGATTTCCTCCGCTTGATCTTTTTTCAAGCCGCCGTGTTTAATGCAACCGTCAACGAACAGAAGATGCTGTTTCGCCATCTCGGCCGGAATTTTTTTACCGATCGCTTTGCGGAATTTATCCACCTCGCCCCAGGAATAACCGGCCACTTCGATCGCGGTCATCAGTAAATCATCTTGATAAACCAAAACGCCGTAAGTCGTTTCCAAAAAATCTTTCATTTTCGGATGCAAAAATTTAATCGGCTTTTTACCGTGTTTGCGGGCAATGTATTCATTAATGTTACCCATCGGTCCGGGCCGGTACAGCGCCACCATCACGTTCAGGTCGTGGACGGTGGTCGGCTGCAATTCTTTCAGCCATCTGGTCATCCCACTGCCGTTCAATTGGAACAAACCCATCGTTTCGCCCCGCGCCAGCATCGCGTAAGTTTTCCGATCGTCTAGGGGAATTTCGTCAATATTTATTTTTAAATCATGGGTAATTTTAATCAGCCGGATCGCGTCCTCTAAAATTGATAAATTGCGAATGCCGAGAAAATCAAATTTCAATAACCCAACATCCTCCACGGCGTGCATATCATACTGGGTAATCACCTTGCCGCCTTTTGGGTCAAGTTGCAACGGCACGAAATCGGTGAGCGGTATCGGCGCGATCACCACCCCAGCCGCGTGAACCGAAATGTGCCGCGGATTACCTTCAATTTTTCGCGCCAAATCAAGAATGTCTTTGGCCACCGGCTCGGCCTCATTGGCGTAAAGCGCTTTCAGTTCCGGTTCGGTCGCCAGCGCCCGCTCAATCGTCATCGGAAAACCCTGTGAACCGAAAGGAATCAGATTGGCCAGCCGGTCACCGACCGCGTAGGGCTGGCCGAGCGCGCGGGCGATATCGCGAACGGCGGCCTTGGCCATCATTGAACCGAAAGTGCCAATCTGGGCCACCTGATCAAGGCCATATTTGGTTTTGGTGTACTCAATCACTTCGTCGCGGCGCTTGTCGGCAAAGTCCATATCAATATCCGGCGGCGACGGTCGGTCGGGATTCAAAAACCGTTCAAACGGCAGTTGATATTCCAGCGGATCAACATTCGTGATGCCGAGTAGATAAGAAACGAAAGAACCGGCGACCGAACCGCGCGTGTTGGTGTAAATGCCGCGCGCGTGAGCGAAGGCGATCAGATCGGCGACGACCAGAAAATAGGACGAGTACCCTTTTTTAATGATCACCGCCAATTCATAGGTGACGCGCGCGTCGGCCTCTGTTCGGCCGGCCGGGTTGGCTTGGCCGTAAGCCGCCAGCTTGGCCTTGGTCATTTGAGTCATCACCTGATCGGCAGTGGTGCCCGCCGGCAGGGCAAAATTCGGAAACACCCAGCGACCGAATTCTAATTCCAAACTACAACGCGCGGCGATTTCCGATGTTGCCGCCAACGCCTCAGGCGTGTCAAAGAAATGTCGCTTGGCCGTCGCTTGATCAATAAAAGAAAAATCTTCGTCCTGATTGGAAAAACGTTTATTGTTTTCGTTGTCCGTGTGCGTGCCGATGGCGACGACGACATCGTGGGCCCGGGCCTCGTTCGGCTCCAAATAGTGGCAATCTTGAGTGGCGACGAGCGGCAGTTTCAACCGCCGCGCCAGTTCAATCGTCGCCTGTTTAATCGCCAGCTGACCCTCAATTTTCGGATGATGCATAATTTCCAGCCAATAATTTCCGGCGCCGAAAATTTCCTGATACTCTTGAACCACCCGTTCCGCTAGTTGGCTATCGCCGGCGCCGAGGGCGCGGCCGAGTTCGCTGGCCATACAGCCGGAGAGACAAATTAAACCGTCATGATATTGGCGCAATAATTCTTTATCCATCCGCGGCTTGTAATAGTAGCCCTCCAAATTAGCCGCGGTCACTAATTTAATTAAATTTTGATAACCGGTTTTATTGGCGGCCAGCAGAGTCAAATGAAAACGTTTATTGTCAATGTTTGCCTCTTTATCAAATCGCCGCCGGACGGCAATATAGGCCTCAACGCCGATAATCGGTTTAATTCCCGCCGCCACGCAAGTTTTGTAAAAATCAATCGCGCCATATAAGTTACCGTGATCGGTCAGCGCCAGAGCCGGCATCCCCAGCTGTTTCGCCTTGGCGACCATTAACTTAATTTTTGATAAACCGTCAAGGAGGGAGTAATTACTGTGGTTGTGCAGGTGGACGAAGGACATACTGGCGAATTATAACATGGTGAAAATATTTTTTTGATTGTAGGATAGAGCAATCAATGGTTAAAAAAACCACTTACCTAATCGGTCTTGATGAGGCCGGACGGGGGCCATTAGCCGGGCCGGTGGCCGTGGCGGCGGTCGCTTTAATGTCAGGGGTTACCCTTGACATAAGAATGGCAAGGGTAACCCTTAGAGATTCAAAACAATTGTCGCCGCTACGACGCGAGCAATGGTTTCGCTGGTTGAAGCAAGCGCAGCGAAACAAGAAATTGAATTTTGCCGTCTCGCTGGTTGGCGAAAAAATAATTGACCGGCGGGGGATCGTGCCGGCGGTGAAAATCGGCATCGGCCGCGTTCTGCGGCGCCTGAAAATTGCTCCCGGCCGTAGCCGGGTTTTGTTGGACGGCGGCCTGCGCGCGCCAGCCAAATATAAAAATCAGCGGACGATCATCCGCGGCGATCAAACTATCCCGATCATTATGCTCGCCGCCACCGCCGCCAAGGTTCGGCGCGATCGGCGAATGGTTCGTTTAGCGCGCCGCTATCCGAATTATCAGTTTGACATTCACAAAGGCTACGGCACACGTCGGCATTATATCGCCTTGCGACACCACGGCTTGTCCCCGCTCCACCGCCGCTCGTTTTTGAAGAATTTGAAAGATCATTGACTCCGTGAAAGCGTTTTGCTTTAATGGGGACGAAAGAAGTTCTTTGGCGATGCGAGAGTTCGCCCCGATATTTTGACCGATACCGGGGCTTGAATTCGGGGGGCGAATTGCACAGTTGCAGTTCGCCCCCTTTTTTGTTACCCTTAATTCATGGTTGTCAGAATGAGACACACGCGGGCGCACACGGCTAATCGCCGTTCGCATCACGCCCTGAAGCCGCCGCGGCTTTCCCAGTGCAGCAAATGCGGCGAACCACATTTGCGCCACCGCGTCTGTCTGAATTGCGGCACTTATCGCCAGCGAACGGTCATTGATGTTGCGGCGGCGCTGGCCAAACAAGAGAAGAAGACCAAGGCAAAAAAACTGAAAACTAAATAGTCATTTTGAAAATTTAAACGGTTATGGCCAATCGGCATTTGTCACGAAGTCTGGCGGTGCAAACGCTTTTTGAGTGGGATTTTAATTCTCTGCCGCCGCCGGCGGTTGATACTATTTTGGAACGCAATCAGCGGGAGTTTGCCCCCGGACTGGAGGAAGATGTTTTTGTTAAACAACTGATTAGCGGCGTGATGGAGCAACGGGCGGAAATTGACCGAATTATCGTCAAGGCGGCGCCGGAATGGCCGTTTGAAAAAATCGCCATTATGGATCGCAATGTTTTGCGGATCGGGCTCTACGAGTTACTCTTCGCCAATCGTCGCGAAGTCCCGGCGCGCGTGGCGATCAACGAGGCGATTGAACTGGCCAAAACTTTCGGCGGCGAATCCAGCGGCAAGTTCGTCAACGGTGTTCTCGGCACGGTTTATAAAGAAATGGGCGAACCCGGGAAAGATGACATTCCGGCTAAAAAACGGCGCGCGCCGGAGGCGCGCTATGAAGATCTGGCAGTGGAAACTTTGGGCGGCGCCGTGGTCTATGCGCACCGGCCGGCCGATGGCGTTCTGTGTTTAGCGCTGGTGCACGATGTTTTTGGTTATTGGACTTTCTCCAAAGGCCACATTGAACCCAATGAGGATGCCGCCGCCGCCACGATTCGCAAAATCAAAGAAGAATTGTCTTTGGATATTGTCATCAAGGCCGATTTGGGGGCCAATGAATATATCGCCCGCGATCCGGAAAAAGGTAAAATCCGCCGGCGGGTTGATTATTATTTAGCCGAGGCCCCGTTCCAGCCGCTCCGATTGGAAACAGAAAAGGGCGGACTGGTTGAAGCGCAATGGTTTCCAGTCGGTGAGATTTTAAATTTGAAAATGTATGACGACATTCTGCCAATTGCCACCAAGGCGCTGAAAAAATTAGAACAAGCGTAATCAGCCGATGAATAATTTACCCGATTTTAAACACTTCGCCGCCCAAACCAAACTGGATTTTCAGGATTGGTCATTGTTGCGTCAGGCCTTCACGCACCGGTCTTTTTTGAACGAATACCACCGCGACGATTGGGCGCACAATGAACGGCTGGAATTTTTAGGCGACGCCGTGCTGGAATTGGTCGCCACCGATTATTTGTTTCGGCGCTATCCCGATCAGACCGAGGGCGACTTGACGGCCTACCGCGCCGCGCTGGTCAATACCCAGACGATCGCCGAGGTGGCGGCTGAACTCGGAATGAACGATTATCTCTTGCTGGCCAAAGGCGAGGCCAAAGACACCGGCCGCGCCCGCCAGGTGATTCTGGCCAATACTTTTGAGGCGTTGGTGGGCGCGCTTTACCTTGATCGGGGCTTGGACGCGGCTCGGGAATTCATTAATAAAAATTTATCACCGCGGGCCGAGACCGTAATGGCCGAACGGCGCTGGCAAGACGCGAAGAGTTTTTTTCAAGAACGGGCCCAGGCCGAGGCCGAAATCACTCCGACTTACGAAGTACTGAGCGAGATCGGTCCCGATCACAATAAGCTTTTTACCGTCGGACTTTATTTAGCCAAAGAGCTGGTGGCCACCGGCGCCGGCCATTCCAAACAGGCCGCGG
>DATECC010000087.1:0-4061 GCA_036516635.1 Minisyncoccota bacterium
TTGTAGAGCGTATTCAAAACTTTTTCCGGCTGGCTGCCGTTTTTCAGATCAATCACCACCCGCGTGTCTTCCAGCCGCGTGGATTCGTCGCGGATGTCTTTAATCCCCTCCAGTTTTTTCTCGCGCACCAGATCGGCGATCTTGACGATCAATTCGGCTTTGTTCACCTGATAAGGAATGGAAGAAATGATAATTTGGTTGTCAACGATCTCCGCTTCGCCGCGCACGATGACACCGCCGCGGCCGGAGGCCGCGGCGTGGTGAATATCGTGTTCGTTGAAAACCAAACCGCCGGTCGGAAAATCCGGCCCCTTGATGAATTTGAACAAATCTTCGGCCGTCGCCTCGTCGTGATCCACCAGATAAACGAGGGCCTCCAGCACTTCGCCCAAATTATGCGGCGGGATTTTAGTCGCCATCCCGACGGCAATACCGACCGAACCCATCAGCAATAAATTCGGAATGACCGAGGGCAAGAGCGCCGGCTCCTGACGGGTGGCGTCATAATTGGGCACAAAATCCACCGTTTCTTTATCAATGTCGCGCAGTAATTCGTCGGCCAAAGGCGACATTTTAACTTCGGTGTAACGCATCGCCGCCGCGGCATCGCCGTCAACTGAACCAAAATTTCCCTGACCGATCACGAGCGGGTAACGTAAAGCAAAATTTTGGGCCAACCGTACCAGCGCATCGTAACAGGCCACATCGCCGTGCGGGTGATATTTACCCAAGACATCGCCGACGACTAACGCCGATTTGCGGAACCTGGCTTGGGCCGTGAGTCCCAGATCATGCATCGCGTACAGAATTCGTCGGTGCACCGGCTTCAGACCGTCGCGAACATCCGGCAAAGCTCGCGCCACAATCACCGACATCGCGTAATCAAGGTATGAGTCCTTCATCTCTGTCGTGATTTCCACGGGAACAATTCGCGGCGTGATTTTTTTATCGTCGATTTTGGCTGTCATAATCTAAAATTAATCTTTGATCCGTTTGATTAAAATCTGCCAACCGGCCTTGATTCGTTCCAGCGCGTCGGACGAACCGCTGGCGGCGGTCTGATCGGCGGCGGTGGGAGAAGTTAAAAATTTGAAATTCAACAGCCAAATTAAAAAAACCGCCACCGTCAGACTGCTGGCGGTCAGCACGAGGACACGCCGGCGCGCCGGTTCCGGCCGGCGGCGCAATTCTTCAAGATAATCAAATAATTTTTTCATCGGCGATTCAAAATTTTAATTTAAACGGCGGTCAAAACCGCCAGCTCGGCCTCTTTGGCGATTAAGTCTTTATCTTTGATTACCAATTTATCCCCCGGCGCCACGCCCTCGGCGCCGGCTTCTTTGATCAATTGCTTGAGTGTTTCCGGAGTGTAATTGACCGGAATAATTAAATGGGGGTTCAACGCCAATGCCAGTTGGTAAGCGGCGCGCGGGGTTAAACCGCCGGCCGCCGGGCCGGCCAACGGCACAAATAAAATATCTACCGCCGCGAGTTCTTCTTTGACCGGCGGCGGTAATTCCGCGTCAATCAGCGCGCCGAGGTGAACCAAATTTTTGCCGTCCACCACTAGAGAATAAATCGTGTTTATTTTACCGGCCGGGCCGGCTGTCGCCAAGCCGTGGATAAAAGTGCCCAATCGCTCGTATTCGCCCGGGCTGTTGATCACAAACGGTTGGCGTTCGCCGAAAATCAATTCGGCCACGCCGTTATACCAGGGATCGTTCAAGGGAACCAGGGCCAGATCGGCGCCAAAACGATTCGGTTTTAACTTTGATTCGCCGCCGATGGGACTAAAAACCGCGACCCAATCGCCGTGGCTAACCTTGACCATTCCTGCGCCGTGATAAGTGATGATCATTACGATTAAATGATAGCAAAAATAGACTTTTTTGGCCAGTTTGTTATACTCCCCCCATGCTGACAATAACGACAACCGAGGATCAACCGACGACCGCCGGCGCCGCGCCGCGGGCGATGGATCATCTAGTCAAGAATTCCGCTAATCCGCCGGAGGCCGGCGCGATCATTAAAGGCACCGTGATCGGCCGCGGCAAGATGGCGCTTTATGTGGATGTGCCGCCCTTCGGCACCGGCATTATCTTCGGCCGGGAATTTTTGAACGCGCGGGAGATCATTAAGGCGATCAATTTGGGCGAAACGATCACCGCTAAAATTGTGGACCCGGAGGGTGAAAACGGTTATCTGGAACTGTCGCTGAAAGAAGCCAAGCAAGCGATTGTTTGGAGCGAAGCCAAAAAAGCTCAAGAAAGTAAAACGGTGTTTGAGTTGCCGATCAAGGACGCCAATAAGGGCGGATTGCTTCTTGATTGGCAAGGTTTGGACGGTTTTCTCCCCGCCTCCCAATTGAATCCGGAGCATTACCCTAAAGTGCCGGACGGCGATCGCATCAAAATTATGGACGAATTGAAACGATTGGTGGGCGAAAAACTGACCGTGCGCATCATTGATGTTGATCCCAAAGAGGGCAAATTGATTTTGTCCGAAAAAACTGAAAACGCCAAACATCGCAAAGAGGTGGTGGACAAATACAATTTGGGCGATGTGGTCAACGGCGAAATTACCGGCATTGTCGACTTCGGCGCCTTCGTCAAACTGGAAGAAAATTTTGAGGGATTGATCCACATTTCGGAAATTGATTGGTCGCTGGTGGAAAATCCGCGCGATTATTTTCATGTCGGCGATAAAGTGCAAGCCAAGGTAATTGAAATTAAGGAAGGGAAAATTTCCCTGTCCCTGAAAGCGCTTAAGCCGAACCCGTGGGTGGAGGCGGCGACTAAATACCAGAAGGGTGATTGCGCGAGCGGTGTGGTCATCAAATTTAATAAACACGGCGCGCTTGTTTCCCTTGAGGAGGGGGTGGCCGGACTCATTCATATTTCCGAATTCCTGAACGAAGCCGACTTGCGCCAGAAACTGGAACTCGGCAAAACCTATTCTTTCAAAATCAACCTCTTTGAACCGAAAACCCAAAAGATGACGCTGTCGCTTGCCTCACCGACGGCGGCACTTGCAAAATAAAAGGATTTTTGTTATAAATCTGTCGGTAGCGGTTTTGAGGATCAGGTGGTAATTGCGGTAGTGGTGGGGACCAACTACTCGGTGTTACTCCTGATCCTCTTTTTTATTCTTTCATCTGTATCAAGGTTAGTCCTTGATGGTGGTTAAGTCTTAAGGCCTCATCTTGAATTAGTTTTAAGCTGAGACCTTAAAACTAATTCAAGCGATTCATCGCCGCAGAGAGGCCTTCGGTCAAGAGAGCGTCAAGAGCTTCGGTGAGCTTCGGCATTAGCTTCTTAAGCTTGATTTCTTCTGGGGGTTTGAATCGGCCTAAAATAAAATCAATCACCGCTTGCTCGCCGAGCGGCTTTTTGAGCTTGCCTGCCGGCGTCGCGGGCGCAATCCCCACGCGGAGCCGGATGAAATTTCGGGTCTTCAATTTTTTAATAACCGACTCCACGCCGCGGTGGCCGCCGGCGCCGCGGCCGAAAGAAATCTTGAATTTTCCCAGCGGCAAGTCCAGATCGTCGTGGACCACCACTAAATTTTCGGCCGCTTTTTTATTTTTGATCACCTTAGCCACGGCGGCGCCGGACTGGTTCATCGGCGTCGTCGGAAAAAGCAGGGTAATCTTTTTAGTAAGCTGGCGGCGCGCCAACGCCACCACCACCCGCGCGCCCAGATTATGCCGCGTGTCTTCATATTCCGCGCCCGGATTTCCCAGCCCGATAATCGTCAAAACTTGAGACATTGCGATTTTTATATTACACTAGGCCGGTATGATCGCCAAGACTACACGTAGCAATTGGTGGGAAATCGTGCGTTTTGTCATCATCACGCTGGTGATTGTGGTGCCGGTGCGCGCTTATATTGCCCAGCCCTTTATCGTTTCGGGTTTATCAATGGCGCCGTCGTTTGCCGACGGCGAGTATTTGATTATTGATGAATTGAGCTATCTGTTACGCGAGCCGAAACGAGATGAAGTGATCGTCTT
Source organism: Minisyncoccota bacterium (assembly GCA_036516635.1). GTDB lineage: Bacteria > Patescibacteriota > Minisyncoccia > Phycocordibacterales > JACOZG01 > JACOZG01. The sequence continues at coordinate 4,013 of DATECC010000087.1, forward strand.
TCATTACCCCAAAGACCCCTCCAAATTTTTTATCAAACGAGTGGTTAAT
>DATECC010000088.1:0-3229 GCA_036516635.1 Minisyncoccota bacterium
CTGACTTTGACCAATTTGCCGGAAATTGACGATGTGGATAAAATGCTGACGCTGGTGGTGCGCCTCGGCGCGCGTATTAAACGATCACCGCACCAAGCCGTCATCACCGTCCCCGAACAAATACCAACATCAAGGACTAACCTTGATATGGAATTGGCGCAGAAAATCAGAGCCTCAATTCTTTTGCTCGGCCCGTTGCTTGGCCGTTATGGTACGGTTACTTTTCCTCATCCCGGCGGCTGCGTCATCGGCGAGCGGCCGATTGATTTGTTTTTAAGCGGTTTTCAGACTTTAGGCGCTACGATTACGGAAACCGATCAAACCTACACTATCGCCGCGCCGCGCGGCTTAACCGGCGCTGAAATTTTTTTCCGCAACATTAGCGTCACGGCGACCGAAACTTTCATTCTGGCCGCCGTGCTGGCGCGCGGTCAGACGGTGCTGAAAAATTGCGCGCTGGAACCGGAGATTGAAAACCTCGGCCGGTTTCTCATCGCCGTCGGCGCGAAAATCAACGGTCTCGGCACCAGCACCGTCAAAATTGACGGCACCGGACCGCTCGCCGGCGAGGCGCACCAATATCGGATTTTACCCGATCGCATTGAAGCCGGTAGTTTTCTGATTCTCGGGGCGCTGGCCGGCCAAAAAATTACCGTCACCGATTGCGAGCCGGCCCATCTGGAATCATTGCTTCAACATCTGGCGCTGGCGGGAGCGACGGTCGCCGTTAAGCAAAATGAAAAAACCGTCACCGTTTCCGGTCCCCGCCGCGGCGAAGCGTTCCATCCGCTTAATTTGAAGACCCACGAATATCCCGGGTTTCCCACTGATCTGCAGGCGCCATTCGCAGTTCTGCTCACGCAAGCCGCCGGCTTGAGCGCGATTTTTGAAACCATTTTCAGCGGCCGGCTTTTATATTTGGAAACACTCAATCGGATGGGGGCGCAAACGAAAATTTTGAATCCTCATGAAGCGGCGATTGACGGACCGACGCCGCTCAAGGGCTGGCCGGCGGAAAGTCCCGATCTCCGCGCCGGCTTGGCCTATTTGCTCGCCGGTGTCATCGCCGCCGGCGAAACTGTTATTCATAACATTTGCTACATTGATCGCGGTTACGAACGGATTGACCAGCGGTTGCGGGCGTTGGGCGTGAACATTGAACGCCGTTAGCGCTTTATTCCGGAGTGTGTTAAAACAAGAATTATGCCGTTATTTGCCAAAAAATTAGGGATTGATCTGGGCACAGCCAACTCGCTGGTTTTTTTGCCCGGTCAGGGGATTGTTCTGAACGAACCGTCCGTGGTGGCGCTCACCAAAACCGATCGCCGGGTTCTGGCCGTCGGCGCCGAAGCGAAAGAAATGATCGGCAAGACGCCCGGCAGTATCATCGCTTACCGACCGATGAAGGACGGCGTCATCGCCGATTATCGCGTCACGGAAATTATGCTCCGCTATTACATCAGCAAAGCCCTCGGCCGGTTCAATATTTGGAAACCGGAAGTGATGATCTCGGTGCCGGCGGGCGTTACTTCCACTGAACGCCGAGCGGTGATTGAAGCGGCCATCAGAGCCGGCGCCAAAAATGCCTACATCGTTAAGGAACCGATTCTCGCGGCAATCGGCGCCGGCGTGCCGATTCACGAAGCGCGCGGTCATATGATTATGGACATCGGCGGCGGCACGACCGATGTGGCGGTCATCTCGCTCGGCGGCATCGTCGCTTCCACTTCCGTCAAATGCGCCGGCAACCGCATTGATCAAGCCATTGCCGATCACATTAAAAAAACTTTCAACTTGGCGATCGGCGATAAGACCGCCGAAGAAGTGAAAATCGCGATCGGCTCGGCCGTACCGGTGGAAGATGAATTAATTTATACGATCAAGGGTCGCGACTTGATGACCGGCCTGCCGCGCACCGCGGAAATCAAAACCAACGAAATCGTGCGGGCGATTGACTGGGAGTTGAAAGAAATTATCACCGCGGTGAAAAATGTGTTTCAAGACACGCCGCCGGAACTGGCCGCCGACATCATTGATAACGGCATTATTATGACCGGCGGCTCATCGCTTTTGCGCCACTTGCCGGAATTAATTTATCGGCTGATCGGCGTTCGCGCCGCCGTGGCCGAAGACGCGCTGTTCTGCGTCGTCAAGGGAACCGGTGTGGCCTTGGATCATTTGGGCGTGTACAAACGATCAATTTTGGCCAAGCATTGACGCTTATGGTTTTGGATCATCATGCTTATCTATTTATCGGCGCGCGCGGCACCGCCCTCGGTCAGATTGAAAAAATAATCGCGGCGCACGGCCCAGCCGAAGTCTTTCGCCGGGAACGCGAAGTCTGGAGGATTGAAGACAGCCGGCAGGTGAGCGAGAGTCAACGATTCAAAGGTTGGTCCGGCCAGCGAAAATTTTTTGTAATTGTCGCCGACCTAATCACCGTCCCGGCCCAGCAGGCCCTGCTCAAAGTACTGGAAGAACCGGCGCCGCAAACCTATTTTATGATCGCCAGTCGCGCCGCCGATGATCTGTTGCCGACGGTTCGTTCGCGTTGCCAAACATTTGATTTGACGACGCGCGTGGCTGACCAGATCGCGCCGGCTGATCAGACCGGCGATCAACGCTGGGCGAAAAATTTTCTGGCGGCCCGGCCCGACCGCCGTTTGGCCTTGGTCGCCGAGTTGCCTTTAACCGCAGACGAGAAAATCGACCGCCGTCGAGCGGTCGCACTGGCGGCGGCGCTGGAGTTAGTTTGTCATCAACAGTTATTGGTCAAACCAACGCCGGAATTAGCCGAGGCCTTGCGCGCTCTTAGCCAGGCGCGCGATTATTTGGCCGATCAGTCCAGTCTGCCAAAACTGATTTTTGAACATCTGGCGCTGGTGTTGCCGATTCTGGGAAAATTTTATGATATAATGTAAAAATGCCTTACAACTTTACGCCGATTAAAAATCAAGGAAAGGAGATTGCGGAAAATTTGAAGCGGGAATTAACTAGTGTCCGAACCGGCCGCGCCACGCCGGCGCTGCTTGACGGCATTACGGTGAACATTTACGCTAGCCGCTTGCCGTTAAAGAATCTGGCCGCCATCGTGATTGAAGACGCGCGGATCTTGCGCCTGAACCCGTGGGATAAAAACCAAATCAAGGACATTGAAGCGGCGATTGCCGCCGCCAATCTGGGCGTTTCTATTACCACGGACGAGGCCGGTTTCCGGATTATTTTTCCG
>DATECC010000089.1:0-4074 GCA_036516635.1 Minisyncoccota bacterium
AAAAAACAAAGGCGAAGGCGGACATTGGGATAGTTTTTTTATCCCGTTAGAAAATATTATTTCTAACGAGATTTATTTTTCAGCGATCAAATATAAAACCTTTGAATCAGTGGATTGAGGCGCGTGATAATTTCATAACTGCTGGTTTGGGTGAGTGACGCCAATTCTTCCGCGGTGGGTACTTTCCGGCCATCAAGCAAAACGACCTCATCTCCCACTCCTAGGTTTTTAATTTTCGTCACCTCAATCACAATCATATCCATCGAGACGCGGCCGAGCACCTTGGCAAAGTGATTCTTAATCCGCACCCGGCCGACGCCGGACAGGAACCGCGGATAACCGTGCCAGTAACCGATCGGGCAGACGGCAATTTTTGTTCCAGCCTTAACCGATTCAGTGAAATCGTAACCGATCGCTCCCCCGTCCGGCAAGGTTTTTACCTCGCTAACGATCGTTTTCCAAATCAGCGCCGGCGCCAATTTGATTTTATTTTGAAAACGCCGGCGCCAGACCGGACTTGGCCAGAGACCGTAGAGACCGAGGCCGATCCGGATGAGATCGTAACGCGCCGCCGGATAACCGATCGCTCCGCCAGTCGCCGCCAGATGTTTGATCAGCGTTTTGCGCGGCCAGCCGCCAGCCGCGAGCGTCGCCAGCGCGGCTTCAAAAGCAGTAATTTGCCGGCGAACAGTGTCGCCGGAAGCGGAATTAGACGCGGCGGCCAAATGGCTATAGACGCCGGTGAGCGCTCGCTGCGCGCGCAGCTTGGCCCGGGCGATCAGCGCCACCGCGCGCGCGAGTTCGGGTAGCAAAAATCCTTGGCGATGCATCCCGGTGTCAATTTTCAAATGAAATTGGGGCGGCAACGACAAGATTAATAATTGTTTCAGCGATTCTAAAGAAGAAATGGTCAGCGTGATCCGGCAACGCGCGGCGCGCGGAAAATTAACCGGCTGAGTATAACCCAAAACGAGAATGTTCGTCTTCAGGCCGGCGCGGCGCAACGCTGTCGCTTCAACAATAGAATCAACGCCCAACCAATCGACACCGAGTTTGACCATGATTCGAGAAAAATCGAGTAAATTATGGCCGTAAGCGTTGGACTTCGCAATCGCCATTAATTTCACTTTCAGCCCAATCAACTGCCGGAACGCGCGATAATTGCGGGCGAGCGCGCGCCGATCAATTTCAATCCAAGTCCGCAAATGGCCGTTGGCCAATTTGACCATTGGCGCCATAGTAACAAATTATCTTGCGGAGACAAATTTACTTGATGCGAGTAGGGAGAATCGAACTCCCGCCCACAGTTTGGAAAACTGTTATTCTACCATTAAACTATACTCGCGATTTTTAGGGAAATCAGAAAGATTATGCTGCAGAAAATAGCTGAGAGCAAACACCAGGCGCACCACTCGCGCAATTTGACCGCCTGAATGTAGAGCAAATAAACGGAGAAAATAAAGGCCATAATGGTCAGCCATAAGATCAACGACGATAGAACGGACGCCCGCCAGACGGGCGAAAGAAGGGATCCGGTTTGACTGACGATCATTAAAAAATAATAAACCAATCCTAATGATTCCAACGGCTGACCGAGAAAAGTGGAGTAGCGGCTATGGACGACAATTTCGCAATTGGAATTGAGCGGACAGATTAATTTTTCCGCCCGCCGTTTTTTACGCCAAATATGGAAAGCGACCAAGAAGCCGCCGAGCGCGACGGTGAGAATCAATAGGCGCAATAAGATTTCCAAAATTTCCATAAGCTGATTCTAGCAGATTAAACTGACGCGGCGAAATAAAAAATCCCATACCAAATACGGTATGGGGTGGGTTGGATAAAGTCCAACTGATCTCGTTTTTAGTACGCCTTGTTTTCAATCGGCGACGCTAATTCATCGCGCTCTTTGGGTTTCAAAGAGCGCAATATATTAGTGGCCTTATGCATTATGTCGGGCTGCCGGGAATCGGACCCGGTCTACATGCACCCCATGCATGTGTACTGCCGGTATACTACAGCCCGCTATTTTTTTATTTAACTTTGTTTAGAATAAACAAAAAGGCCCGCGACGTAAACAACGCCGAGGGCCAAAGGAGGATTGGAGATCATTTACCGATAGCGGTGATGGTGGTGGCGGCCAACCATCACCACCCGTGACCCCCGGTAACGGTCAACATAAACAGTAGGCCGATACCTGTAGTACTCGCGCACTACCACCGGCCGGGGGTAGTAGTCGTAAGCGGCAACTACTACTGGAACCGGCATAAGCACCTGCGCCGGTTCAACCACCACTTGCCCGTTTTCTGTCGTCATATACCGTGCTGGCATCACCACACAACCGGCGCCGCCCAACCACAATGCCACTGTAAATATAGCGGCGTAGAAAGCAATCTTCAACATAAACCACCATCTTTCTGTCCCGCTACGCGGGACTAATTCAAGGTCCAGTTCGTCCCCTCCTACACTACGACTATACTAGCATAGTCATTATAAAAAGTCAATATCGGGGTACTCGGATTTGAACCGAGACTAAATCCTCCCAAAGGACTCGTGCTACCGTTACACTATACCCCGAATCTAAAATCACAAAACAATATCCGGCAAATAGTCAATCTTTAATTGATTACCGTCTTTATCAAGATAAACAGAAACAATGTCAACTTGCCACTCCATACTATCATTAATTTTCTTACTCAATAAATAAGTCTGAATTACGCGACTTAAACGTTGGCGTTTCCAAAGGTGAAGATTGTCCTCCGGTTCGTATTCATCACTCCCCTCGCCCGGCAGCCGATCGCGCGAAACAGTTTTAACCTCCACAAAATGAAGGATCTTATTTCGACTGGCTACAATGTCTATTTCTCCCCATTTTTGCCAATAATTCCGATCAACTATCTCAAAACCTTGCTTTTCCAGAAATAAACTGGCCAAATCCTCGCCTTTTTTACCGGTAATTTGTTTGTCTTTTTTGACCATTATGTCTCTTATGCACACAATCCACAGAATTATCCACAATTTCAAAGCTTTTTATTGGACTTATTCCGATTTTGTCCCTGACTAATACTGATACGCTGGGTGCGGGTAGGGAGAATTGAACTCCCGTCTCGTCCTTGGCAAGGACGCATTCTACCACTAAACCATACCCGCCTATTTCATTCTTACCTCCTTCAGAATAACGGATAGGATAAATTTTCACAAATGATTTTAAACATCGCCATTTGCGCCCGGAAGGATTTGAACCCTCAACCCCCGGATTCGAAGTCCGGTGCTCTATCCATTGAGCTACGAGCGCATTATTCAACACAAGCTTACATTGTTTTTATATATAGTCTAGGTAATGCTAGAATAAATTACGATGAAAATTCCGGAAATTATTTTAGGTATTAATAAAACTTTGACCAAAAACGGTTTTGCTGGCTATTTGGTTGGCGGTTGTGTCAGGGATTTATTGATGGAAAAAGGACCGAAAGATTGGGATATCACGACCGATGCCAGCCCCGAACAAATAGTTGCCCTGTTCCCAAAAACTTTTTATGCAAATGTTTATGGTACTGTGACCGTGGTCAATGAACAGGCGACCGAAAATAGTTTGCGTCATGTTGAAATTACTCCTTTTCGTCAAGAAACAAAATATTCGGACAAGCGCCACCCTGATCAGGTTATTTTCACCAAAGACTTGGAGTCCGATCTTAAAAGACGCGATTATACAATTAACGCCATCGCTTATGAGACAACTAAAAAACAAATTGTTGATCCATATAAAGGACAGAATGATATAAAAGACAAAATTGTCCGAACGGTCGGTAATCCTGAAGAAAGGTTGGAAGAAGATGCACTAAGAATTATGCGAGGCGTAAGATTGGCCGTAGAATTGAGTTTCACGATTAACATTGAAACGATGGAGGCGATGGTAAAAACCTCTCATATGTTGAAATTTATCGCCCAAGAGAGAATCCGTGATGAATTTTGTCGGATTTTAAATACAAAAAACTTAATGCCGGGGATTGTTATTCTTCAAAAAATTGGTGCCTTAAAACAATTTTTACCGGAATTGGAGGAAGGTATTGGGATGAA
>DATECC010000090.1:0-2511 GCA_036516635.1 Minisyncoccota bacterium
GCAAATTGCCGAGATGCGGCGGCGCGTAAACCGTCGGGCCGCAAGTATAAAAACTCACCACTGGCGGCGCCAATGGCACGAATACTTCGGTCTTGGCCGTCAGAGTATTAAAAAAAGTTAAAGCCATCGGCGGAAACGGGCCCAGACAAACATAACGACGGAAACGATTACCATTAAGCCGATGATCAGCCAATAACCGTCCGGCCGATCCATCAACGGCAGACTCATATTCATGCCGAAAAATTGAGTGATGATCGTCAGCGGAAAAAAGATAAACGCCAGTACGGTCAGCAGTTTAATGGTCTCGTTGGTTTTGATGGACAGCATTGATTCATTGGTTTGACGCAAATCAAGAAAGGTTTCGCGATTACTTTCCAACATATTCCAGATTTTTTCATATTCGCCGGCGATCGCCGCCAGATAATATTTGAGACCTGGGCCGAAAAATTCCTGTCCGGCGACCACCAGGGAATCAAGAATTTGCCGGTGGGTTTTCAACGCCCAGCGAAAATCAAATAAATTACGGTTGATGGATGCCAGCAATTGAATCATCGTCTTTTCCTCGCCGGCAAAAATTTTCTGTTCGGCCTGTTTCAGAACATTATTGACATAATCCAATCCGGTGGACAAAGAGCTATAAAGATGTCGCATTAAATAATAAAAAATATAACCGGCGTGCGCCTTATGATTGCGTTCTTTCAGATAATTGGTCGTAAAAATTCGGGCGAATTCAGTCAAACTTTCCACCGGTTTATAGTGAACGGTCAGCAGAAACTTTTGGCCGATGACAAAATCAATTTCTTCAGTATCCTCGCCGGTCAGCGGCCGTTTCCCGTAGCACAGATGGCAAATCGGAAAATGAAAAATCAAATAAATAAAGTTCTCATATAAATCCACCTTGGAGCGCGTGGAGGGAGCGGCGAGCTCGGCGGCCGCCAACGGGTGAAGTTGATACTCCTCAACCACCTGTTTCAGTTCCACCTCGGTCGGCGCTTCCAGATCGACCCAGGTCAATCCGTTATAATCTTGCTTTCTGATCATCCCATTGATTATACTATATAGATATAATTTGATGCAAAAAAATCTGCGGTATTTGGGTTGGTTCATATTATTGATCACGGCTTTGGCCGGTTCTTTTTTGGCCGGCGTCATCGCCGGTTTTGAGGAACGGCCGGCGCTGAAGCAAATTACCGCGTTACTTAACCCCGAAACCGCTAAACCCAGTCAGGTTGATTTTGCTCCGTTTTGGGCGGCCTGGAAAATTGTGGATGAAAAATTTGTGGCCAACGGCCACGAAGCGACAACGACCGATGAAGCGGTGAAAACGCAAAAACGCGTTTGGGGAGCGATCGGCGGGATGGTGGATGCGCTTGGCGATCCGTACACCGTTTTTTTGCCGCCGGTGGAAAAGAAAAGTTTTGAGGAAAGCATCAACGGTAACTTCGGCGGCATCGGCGTGGAAATTGACTTGCGCGACAAGGTGTTGACGGTGGTTTCGCCGCTGGCGGAGACGCCGGCGGCCCGAGCGGGAATTATCGCCGGCGACCAGATCATCAAAATTAACGGTCAACCCACCGAAAAAATGATGATTGATGAAGCGGTCAATTTAATTCGCGGCGAGATCGGCACCACAGTCAAATTGTCCATTGCCCGCGCCGGCGGAGAGAAACTGCGCGAATTTATCATCACCCGCGCTAAAATCGTCATTCCGACGATTAAAACCGAAATTAAAGATGGCGTTTTTATCATTAAACTCTTCAGCTTCAGCGCCAATGCTTCGGAGACTTTTCGCGCCGCCTTGCGCGAATTCACCAAGGCGAAAACCGATAAATTAATTATTGATTTACGCGGCAATCCGGGCGGTTTGCTGGAAGCGGCGGTGGATTTGGCCAGCTGGTTTTTGCCGGCCGGCGCGCCGGTGGTGGTCGAGCGCGGTCGTGGCGACGAAACGGAAAAAATCCACCGCAGTTACGGTTATGATGTTTTTACTGATCGCTTAAAACTGGCGGTTTTGGTGGATGGCGGCAGCGCATCCGCGGCGGAAATTTTAGCCGGCGCTCTTTCGGAGTATGACAAGGCGATTTTGGTCGGGGAAAAAACTTTCGGCAAGGGCTCGGTGCAGGAATTGGTCAAAGTGACGGATGATAGCTCAATTAAAATTACCATTGCCAAATGGTATACGCCCAAAGGACAAAGTCTCTCGGACGACGGTCTGATGCCAGCGGTGATTATTGAACAACCAAAAAATGGCGATCGGGAGAGGAGCCAACCAGATTTTGACCCGCAACTGAATAAAACGATTGAAATCCTCAACCAAAAAAAGAGCGACCGCTGACGGTTGCTCACGATCATGTCTCCTTCAACCTATTTCCCGCGTCTATTTTATATCCATTTTATTATTTTGTCAAGTAGGCGGCGGTGGGGGAATCAAGTAGGATTAGACCCATGAAAATTGTGCTTTTGGATAATATCCGAGGGGTTGGACGAAAGTTTGAAGTGAAAAATGTTGCC
>DATECC010000091.1:0-2185 GCA_036516635.1 Minisyncoccota bacterium
CCTTACAACTTTACGCCGATTAAAAATCAAGGAAAGGAGATTGCGGAAAATTTGAAGAGGGAATTAACTAGTGTCCGGACCGGCCGCGCCACGCCGGCGCTGCTTGACGGCATTACGGTGAACATTTACGCCAGCCGCTTGCCGTTAAAGAATCTGGCCGCCATCGTGATTGAAGACGCGCGGACCTTGCGCCTGAACCCATGGGATAAAAACCACATCAAGGACATTGAAGCGGCGATTGCCGCCGCCAATCTGGGCGTTTCTATTACCACGGACGAGGCCGGTTTCCGGATTATTTTTCCGGAATTGACAGCCGAAAGCCGGGGACGATTAGTGAAAATAGTGAAGGAAAAATTAGAAGCAGCGCGGAGCGCTTTACGCCAAACGCGCGACAAAATTTGGAGCGAGATTCAAAAAAACGAACGGGAAAAGAAAATTTCCGAGGACGATAAATTCCGATTCAAGGACGAATTGCAAAAAATTATTGATCAGGAAAATAAGAATCTGGAATTGCTGGTGGAAAAGAAAGAGAAAGAAATCTTGAATTGATTATGACCGTCATTATTTTTCTAATCGTTTTGGGCGGGCTGATTTTTTCACACGAACTCGGACATTTTTTGGCGGCCAAGCGCGCCGGCGTGCGCGTGGATGAATTTGGTTTGGGTTTTCCGCCGCGGCTGTTCGGCTGGCGGCGCGGCGGTACGCTTTATTCTCTGAACATTATTCCCTTCGGCGGTTTCGTTAAAATTTACGGCGAGGACCCTGAAACCGTTAAAACGGATTCCAGTTCAGTTGTTGCTTTAACCGAGAAAACTAAATGGACGCAAGCACTGATTTTGGCCGCCGGTATAATCTTTAATCTGCTCTTAGCCTGGTTGTTGCTGGTGGTGGCGCTGAGCACGACCGGTTTACCGCTCAATGCCAGTATGATGCCGGCCAGTTACCAAATCCACAATCCGAAACTAACGGTGGTGCAAGTAGCGCCCGGTTCGCCGGCGGAACGGGCCGGTCTGAAGCCGGGCGATATTGTCGTTTCGCTCCGGACCGGCACTGCGGCCATCGCACCGACTTCCGCTCAAGCCGTGCAGGATTTTACCGCCGGCCGCGCTGATCAGGAAATCACCATCGGCTTCATTCAACCGGCGGCCAATCGGAAAACTTTTATCACCGAGCGCGCAGTGACGCCGGTTTTGGGTTTGGCGCCGGAGCGCGCGGCAATCGGTTTAGGTTTGGATTTGATTGGCCGGCTGAAATTATCACTGCCGCGCGCCGCCGTAGCCGGCGGCCAGATGTTCGCCAAATTGACCTTCTTAACCGCCAAGGGATTGCTTAAACTTGTCGCCGATCTCTTTCGCGGCGATCGCGCTCTCTTGGGCCAAGTGGTCGGACCGGTTGGTTTGGTAACATTGGTGGGCGCGGCGGCCAATTTCGGTTTCGGTTATTTGTTGTTTTTCGTGGCCGTGATCTCCATCAATTTGGCTTTATTGAATTTACTGCCCCTGCCGGCGCTCGACGGCGGTCGCCTGCTCTTCTTACTCATTGAGGCGATCAAGGGTTCGCCGATCAAACCGCGCCTTGTCCACTTTCTTAATCTGGCTGGTTTCTCCCTGTTAATTCTCCTGATGATTTTTGTCACTTATCACGATCTGCAAAAATTCATTTTTTGAGCTAAGAATAAAGTAGACAGGACAATTATTTTGGCTTAAGATACGAAGATGCGGCAGTCGGAACTTTTTACGCGAGGCCGGCGCGAGGCGCCGGCCGATGAGGTGGCCAAAAACGCGAAATTATTGGTGCGCGCTGGCTTTGTCCATAAGGAGATGGCTGGAGTTTATTCGTTTTTGCCGCTCGGTTGGTTGGTTTTGAAAAAGTTGGAAGAATTGGTTCGGTCGGAAATGCTCGCCCTCGGTGCCCAGGAAATTTTAATGTCGGCTTTGCAACCGAAAGACAATTGGCAGGCCACCGGCCGTTGGGAAAAAATGACCGATCTGTACAAACTCCACGACCGCAGCGAACGGGAATTGGTTCTCGGTCCGACGCACGAAGAAATCGTGACACCGCTCGTTAAAAATTATCTTGATTCGTATCAGGATTTGCCGTTGGCAGTTTTCCAATTTCAAACCAAATTCCGGATGGAGCCGCGCGCCAAGTCCGGCCTTTTGCGCGGCCGTGAGTTCTTGATGAA
>DATECC010000092.1:0-2984 GCA_036516635.1 Minisyncoccota bacterium
GCCCGCAGATTGTCGGCGATAATGACGGTTTTGACTTGGGCAAAATATTTTTCGTTCTTGGGCGTTTCGGTAATGACAAACTGGGACAATTTTTCCGGACTGAAAATATTATATTTTTCCAAAATCGCGCGCGCTTCAGCAACCGTTGTCTGATCCTTGGTTAACGGACCGGAGGCAATGACCGACAAATCGTTGCCGACCACATCGGAAAAAACTAGACCGAGCACGGTCGCCGGATAAGCGATCTTCGCCAATTGACCACCCGGCGCGCGCGAAGTGTGTTTCCGCACCGTGTTCAGTTCGGCGATCGTCGCACCGGCGTTGGTGAGAGCTTGGGTCATTTGGACAATCGTGGCGCAATCGTTTTGGCCGGGACTGAAAAGCAAGGCCGAACCGCCACCGGAAACAACCACCAGCGCCAAATCTTCGGCCGTTAAACCTTCCAGTAATTTAATAATCTCTTCCGTCGCCTGGATATTGGCCGCCGATGGCAACGGATGCGTGCCGACGCGCGAGATTAATTTTTTGAACGCGCCCGCCTGAATGTCCAAGACGATGCCACCAGTCAAGGCGTCGCCGAAAATGTTTTCTAGCGCGGCAGCGGCGCGAGCGGCGCATTTGCCGAACGCCACCAGATAAACCCGCTGGTAGGCGGCGAAATTAATCGTGATCTCTTTAACGCCCAAGGTTCCAGCCGCGGCGTCCCAGCGCACTTCCTCCCGAATGACCGTTTCGGTATCAATGGCGTCCAAGCCCGCTTCCAGAATCGCCAGGGCGTCGCGCCGCAACGGCGTTAACCCGAGCGCCGCTTTATTTTTAATCCAATCTTGTTTCAATGAATTATTACTGGAAATTATACCCCACAACTGGCGCCCGTCCCACCACCGACTGGATTCATTTTCGTCAGTAGCCGGCGATAACCGGAACCGCTGGAGTAATTGGCGCCGAGAATTTCCCGCGGGTCGGCGGCGGCCAGTGACGAGCCTTGAGTTTTCAGATAGTTATCAATCACCTGGTAGGTGTCCGGAAACCAATAACGGTTGACCGTCAGGGCGACCCGGTACATTTCCGTTTCGGTCAGGCCTTGAGCCGCCAGCAATTCCAACAGTCCCAACATCGCCAGCCCGTGATTACAATCCGGAAAATAAGTGGCATTGTCGCAACAAGGACGATAAATATTCCGGCTGGCCCGTTCCACTAATTGCTGCTGCGCCGGCGTCAGGGTGAAAAAAGAATGGCGGCTGTAATGTTCCATCGCGCCGCCCCGCGCCAGGGTCCAGCCGCCGGTGGAAGCGAAACCGCCGGCGTCACCGCCATAACGCGGATCGCGCATCGGCCCGGCGTCCAAAATTTCATTTTTCGCGCCCAAGCCGAGCGCCCAGAGTAAATTGAGAATAACGCCAGAATTTTCAGCGGTGATTTTTAACCGGTCATTATCTCGGCCATAAAGCAGTGCTTTGATTTCCGCCGCGAGTTCGTCACGGACACGGCCGGCGTAAAGTTGCTCAAACTTTTCGCCGTCAATCACCCCGGTCGCAATCAATTTGGCGCCAAGATCGCCCCAGCGGACGGGCAGTTCCATTACCACTGCCGCCAGCGGCAGTGGTTTTTCTTCACTCGACAGTTCAACCTTGGTGATGGTTTTGGGAGATTGAGTTTTCGGCGATTGAGTTGACTGGGATTTGGTGGTGAAGGTCCAAACAAAAACCAAAATCAACACTACTAGAACAGTAATTGTTGATAAAAGACGGTTGTTTTCGTTCATAATTAATTTTTAAAATTATTAATTCCTCTAAGATTTTATTGTCCACTTGAACCGCCGCTCGGGGACGCCGACGATTTGTCGGATAGTCAATTGTAGAATTTTTGGCGGCGGTGCAATTTGGTTAAAAATTAACATCCCCTCGCGGTGATGACCGCCCGGCGGATCGCCCGCCCAACGCTTTGGCTTATACTCCTTGCCGGTTTCGTCCTCCAGGGTCGCCGCTGGCACTAGATCAACGAGTAATTCTTCGGAATGAGTGTCCAGGGTGATTTCAAAAACAGTTTCGGAGGTAAGTTTTGGCGTCACCTGGACACTGATTGACCCCTCGCTATTAGTTTGCGTTTCCAGAGTAGAAATTGCTGTAGGTAGAGTTGAAACCGGCAGTAATGTCGGCTTTTTATCAGACTGGTTGAGAGTTAAGATGAGGGTTGGGACAATGACAATAATAACGACGCCCGCGAAAATATTTTTTGGGTTCATCATGTTCATTGGTGAGTAAATTTTCTGATTTTGTTGATAATGTAACCGAGTCCAAAAAAATTAGCGGCCAAACCAAACCAGAAGAGCTCAACTTGATATTGGCCGATTAAGCTGATCACGCCAGCGGTCGCAATGAGCGGCAGAATGTTCGCGAGATAATGGGCGCAACAGGCCAGCATCGCCGTACCGGAAGTGACTCCGGAAACAGCCACCGCTCGGCCGCCGGCGGGACCGACGATCAGTAATTTTTTCAGATGGGTGTAGAGTCCGATTTGCAAACCGAAACCGACGGCCAAACTGATGAAGAAATACCAATAAGCACTAAATTGAGCGGCGGCGAATTCCCGACCCGAGATGAGATTGACGATCGTCCAATAACCCCCCAGCAAAATTAGGGCGGCGGCCAGTCCATAGATGATTGGTTTAAGGTTTTTAATCATAGGCCCAAACTGTGATATTTTTCACTGCTATCCGGCAAAACGGTTACCAGACAGCGGAAATGATCGGCGCCTCGGCCGGCTCAACGGCAAAAACTTTAAGTTTCGGAGACACTCGTTTAATCGCCCGTGCCAAACCCATCAAAGTTCCGCCGGTGCCGACGCCGGCCACCAAAGCTTCAATGCCGCTAACGGCGGCCAGAATTTCACGACCGGTTTCTTCCTGGGCTGATGGATTGTCGGGATTGGCGAATTGATTCGGCATAAAACAGCGCGGCGCGGCCGCTAATTCCTTGGCGCGG
>DATECC010000093.1:0-2626 GCA_036516635.1 Minisyncoccota bacterium
GATTGCGCGCAGTTTTCGCAATTTGCCGTCGGCGGTCGTGGCGGAAACGCGGAATCTGAACCCGCTGGAATTATTGCGCCGCAAACACTTGATCATTGTTGATCCGGCAAAAAGTCTGCCGATGTTGAGCCGGTAATAAAATAATATGGCCATCACCGCTCCAACCATTGTTTTAAGTCGTTACGAAACGGAAAAGGCCGCCGCCGGCCAAGCTGGGCTGCGAGCGGCGCCGGTGTACACTTTTCGCGTGCCGGCGACGGCGAATAAAACCGAAATTAAAAAAACGATCAGCCGGACTTACCAAGTTAAACCGCGCAAATTACGGATCATCAATGTTCCCCGCAAACATTTTATTTATCGCGGCCATCCGGCCTGGAAAAGCGGTTACAAAAAAGTGCTGGTCTATCTGCGCGCCGGCGATAAAATTGATTTTAAGAAATGAATCCCGTTAGAAAGTCTATATGAAAACTCACACTCCCATTACTCCCGGCCGACGGCAGTTGATCGGCCTTGATTATCGCCAAACGCTGACGACTGACGAGCCGTTCAAGTCTCTGACCTACGGCCGCCACCGCGCGGTTGGCCGGTCCAACGCCGGTCGGATTACCGTGCGCCACAAGGGCGGCGGCCATAAGCGGCTTTACCGGCTGATTGATTTTAAGTACGATAAAATCGGCGTGCCCGGGCGCGTGGAAACGATTGAATACGATCCGAATCGCTCCGGCTTCATCGGTCTGGTGCTTTACCGCGACGGCGCGCGGCGTTATCTGCTTTTGCCGAAGGAATTGAAAGTTAATGACGAAGTGCTGACGAGCGCCACGGCGCCGCTAACCCCTGGTAGTCGTCTGCCACTGAAAAAGATTCCCGTCGGCACCTTTGTTTATAATGTGGAAATCGCGCCCGGCGGCGGCGCCAAACTCGGGCGCTCGGCCGGCGTTTTCGCTCAAGTTTTATCCAACGATTTCGGCTACACCAGTTTGCGCCTGCCGTCCACGGAGGTGCGCCGAGTCAGTGAAAATTGCTGGGCTTCCATCGGCAGTGTCTCCAATGAAGAACGGAAATTAAGGAGTTTGGGCAAAGCCGGCCGGTCGCGCTGGCTCGGCATTCGGCCGACCGTCCGCGGGTCGGCGATGAATCCGGTGGATCATCCCTACGGCGGCGGCGAGGGACGGCAGGGCCGCGGCCTGCGCCGGCCGAAAACTTTGTGGGGCAAAGTCACCGGCGGCCGGAAAACCCGCCGCGCCAAAAAATACTCCAATCTTTTTATCGTTTCCCGCCGGCAGAAAAAGAAGTAAAAGGTTAGTCCTTGCCACTGGCAACTGAAAATCTTAATTATAAAATTGTTCCTAGTATTCTTTTTTTCTTCTTATATAATGGTGAGGAGTTTTCGCTTTTATCAACAAAATTATAAAAATATGAATCTGAAAAAATATGCGATTTTAAGCATTTTGGCGTTGGTTTTCCTCGTTACGCCGACCATCAGCCGCGCGCAGATGGCTGATTATCGGTGGTGCGATTTTAATTATTTTCCCCTAGATTTGTATGAGGGAATAATATTTGAAAATAAAGAAGTCGTCATCTTACAAACAACTTTAAAAAATCTCGGGTTTTTTACCGGTGAAATAACCAGTTACTTTGGTCCACTTACTAAATTAGCAGTTATTGCTTGGCAGACCTCTGTCGGAATTTCCAATAACGGTTATTTTGGCGCCGTGAGTCGAGCCAAGATGAACGAAATTTTCAAGTGTCCCGGACCGTCAATCACTCTTAGATATCCAAACGGCGGAGAAACGCTCTATATCGGTGATCCTATCGATACCTCATGGTCGTCTTACAACATTCTGATCAATAGTGTGGTGGATTTAACTTTTAAACCAATCAGTGACACGGGGAGCATAGTTGCCAGATATTACAACTACGGTAGATACTTCCACAGTCTCACCCCTAGCGCTTTTCAAGGATTAGGCGCGATGAAGCCCGGTCTTTATAATTTAACTATCAGTACTACGGTTAACGGCCAGACTTTTTCTGACACTTCCGACGCTCCTTTTATCATTTCCGCCCAACCTTCAAATTCAAAAATAAATGTGTTGGCGCCGAATGGCGGAGAAGTCTGGCAGTTAAATAATTATCATACTATCCGTTGGACACCGTATGATCGCACTCTTGGCGTCAATTCCGCCGATCAGGTTGAGGCCTATTTAGAGAAATTAATCAACGATAGATTTGTGACTGTTGGTAGGATCATTAAAGGCGGAATAGCTTCTTTTCATTGGTATGGGGACTTGGTCGGAGAATTTCAACAGCCAGTTTTGGTGCAACCCGACCCCCAATACCCGCCATACTATGCTTATAATCCGCCACCTTTTTTCCCGCCGCCCGGCGATTATTATGTCCGTACGGTCAGTAATACTCCCGCCGGTCAATATTGGGATAGAAGCGACCGGCTATTCACTTTAGTCGCTCCCGGCACTCTGTGGGCGGATTTAACAATCAACGGCTCTAACGGCCCAATCACTGTGCCGCTCGGCGGCGCGGAATATGATGTGTCTTGGGACTCAAACACCGAAGGTTGTGTTATTTATAATGAAACTTTTTGGTGGGACTTCCCCAATCTTCCTCCCGA
>DATECC010000094.1:0-5663 GCA_036516635.1 Minisyncoccota bacterium
TTAAATGTTATCGCGGCGCGCGCCATGAACGGCGCTTACCCGTCCGCGGCCAGCGAACGAAAACCAATTCCCGAACGCGGCGTGGCAATGTGCGCAAGACGATGGGTTCGGGTCGGAAGAAATTGGAGAAGAAATAATTTCAATTATGGGTAAGAAACGAATTGTGGCGCAGACGGGAACCACGGTCGCGGAAACGGCCGGTCAGGCGGCGCGCGGCGGCGCGGTTAAACACAAACTGGAATCCGGCGTCGTGCAGATTCAGGCGACTTTCAATAACACCAAACTGGCGCTTTGTGACTTAAGCGGCAATCTGGTGGCCTGGGTGACGAGCGGCGGACTGGGTTTTACCGGCGCTAAAAAAGGAACCACTTTCGCCGCCGGCAAAGTCGGCGAACGATTGGCCGAGCGCGCGCTGGCCTTAGGCGTCAAAGAAGTGACGATCGTGATCAAGGGCGTCGGGGCCGGCCGCGAAGCGGCCTTGCGCGCCTTTTCGGCCAAGGGGATTAATATTTTAGCCATCAAAGACGCCACCCCGGTGCCGTTTAACGGTCCCAAACCGCGCAAACCGCGCCGCGTTTAAAATTATCAGATATTCACAGCGTCTATGAAAATTGGTCCAAAATATAAAATTTGCCGGCGGTTGAACGAGAAGGTGTTTGGCAAGTGTCAAACCACCAAGTTCAGCGTTTCCGGCAGCGCTAAAAATAAAAAGTCGTCGGGACCAGGCCGTCGGACGCTGTCGGAATACGGCAGCCAATTATTGGAGAAACAAAAGGCCCGTTATACCTACGGCGTCAGCGAGCACCAATTCAGCCGCTATGTCCGTAATTATCAAAAACAAGACATCCTTTACGCGGCGTTGGAAACCCGTCTGGATAATGTTATTTTTCGCTTCGGCTGGACGGTTTCGCGGGCGGCGGCGCGGCAAGCCGTTACCCATGGTCACATTATGGTCAATGATCATCGTTTGACCATTCCGTCTTATGCCGTTAAAGTCAGCGACCGGCTGAAAATTAAACCCGCGAGCCGAAATTCCGCCTTGTTTCGCAATCTAGATGAACGATTGCGCGATTATCAACCGCCGGCCTGGTTGCAGGTGCCGGCGGCGGGGGAGGGAGTGGTTTTAGCGGCGCCGGTCGCCGGCACGGCGGAATTGAATTTGAATTTTGGCGCGATTATTGATTTTTACAGCCGAGTTTAATTATTATTATCAAGTCGGTAACATTTTAATAAAAACAATATGGAACTAAACATTATCTTGCCGTCCAAACCGAAAATTATCGCCGAAGAAGCAACGCGCGGCAGTTACGAAATTGACGGTCTCTATCCGGGTTACGGCCACACGCTCGGCAACTCGCTGCGACGGATTGCCCTTTCGTCGATTGTCGGCACGGCGATTACGGCGCTTAAAATTGACAGTGCGCCGCATGAATTTTCCACTCTCACTGGCGTCAAAGAAGATGCCTTGGCGATTATTCTTAATCTCAAAAAACTTCGCTTCAAAATGTCCGGCACCGAACCGCAAACCGTCGCAATTGAGGCCAAAGGTCTGAAAATCGTTACCGGCGCGGACATTACCGCTGGCGGCCAAGTGGAAGTAATCAATCCCGAACAGGTGATTGCCACTTTGACCGACAAAAACGCCAGTTTGAAAATTGAATTGACCTTGGAAAAAGGCGTCGGCTATGTGGTCAAAGAGGTGCTTCAACAGCTTCGGCCGGCGGCCGTCGGTACAATTATTCTGGACGCCAGTTTTACGCCAGTTCAGCGCGTCAGTTATGAAGTGGAAAATATGCGGGTCGGCGACCGGACCGATTACAATCGCCTGCGGTTCAATTTGGAAACAGACGGGACGATCACCCCGCGCGCGGCTTTGGAAAAAACGATTGAAATTGCCATTACCCAACTGAAAGCAATCATTGGTTTCAAAGAAGAGGAGAAAATAATGGCGCCAGCGGCGGCGGAGACTGCCGCCGATCTTGAGCCAGCCCCGATCGCGGCCGATCTTGATCAAACACCAGCCACGGCCGAAGAAAAAACTCAGCCGCCGCCGGATGTTGATTTTCTGAAAACGCGCGTGGAAGATTTGAAACTTTCCACGCGCGTCAGCCGAGTCTTGGCGGAAAATGGCATTCGAACAATCGGCGGTCTGGCGCGCAAACGCGAATCGGATTTGAACACCGCGGCTGGGTTGGGTGAACGGGGGATTGAAGAAATCAATAAATTATTGAAAAAACATAATTTAGAATTAAAGCCATGAGACATCGCCGCCGCCAAAGAAAATTCGGTCGGAAAACGGACGGGCGCCGCGCGCTTTTGAAGGGTTTGGCGGTGGCGTTACTTGAACGCGGCCGGATCAAAACGACCATCGCCAAAGCCAAATCGCTCCGGCCGCTGGTGGAAAAATTAGTCACTCGCGCGCGGCGCGGTGATCTGGCCAGCCAGCGTTTGATTTTTGCCCGTCTCGGTCAATCACCGGCGGTCCATAAATTTATTCGGGAAATCGGCCCGCGTTATGCCAAACGCGCCGGCGGTTATACTAGAATCAGCAAATTGCCGGCGCGGACGAGCGACGGCAGTCCGTTGGCGATCATTGAGTTTGTTTAACGAAGAATGATAAAATGATGAAAACCAACGAGAATAATTTAATAATGACGATTGACGCGGCCGGCGAATCGCTCGGCCGCGTCGCCAGTCGCGCCGCGGCGCATTTGCGCGGTAAGAACTCGGCAGCTTTTGAGCGCCATCGTTTGCCGCGCGCCAAAGTGAAAATCGTGAACGCCGCCAAAATCAAAGTCCTCGGCCGGAAACTGACGGACAAACTTTATCAGCGGTACAGCGGTTATCCGGGCGGGTTGAAAGCGGAGGCCCTGGGCTCGTTGCTCGCCCGCCGCGGCGCCGGCCAGGTTTTCCGGCTGGCGATTAAGCGGATGTTGCCGGCTAATAAATTACGCGAGCCGATTTTAAAAAATTTGACGGTAGAAGATTAAATAAAAAAAATAAACCAAAATAACCCCCATGATTGCCAAAGCCAAAACTAAAGTTAAAACTAAAACCAAAAAAATCGTTAACGATCGTTACACTGAAGCGGTTGGCCGCCGAAAAACCGCCGTGGCGCGGGTGCGGCTTTTTCCCGCTAGCAAAACTAGCTGGTTGATCAATAGTAAAACTCTGGAACAATATTTTTCCACGAACGAGTTGCAACAAACCGCGCGCGCGCCGTTGCTTGCGCTTGATCCGCCGGCGACGGCACACGCGGAAATCAAAGTGACCGGTGGCGGTTTGACGGCGCAAGCCGGCGCGGTGGCGCACGGTTTGGCGCGCGCCCTGATCAAAGAAGACGTCGTCCGCCGGCCGGTTTTGAAAAAAGCTCTTTTGCTCCGCCGTGATTCGCGAATGAAAGAACGGCGTAAATTCGGCCTGAAAAAAGCCCGCAAAGCTCCGCAGTGGAGCAAACGGTGACCAATATCAAGGACTAACCTTGCCATAGGCACCTATTTTTTGTTTGACAGCGAAGAAAAATTGAGTATGATGAGGATCTAAATTATGAATCCAGAAGAAGAAAAAGAAATAAAAGTTGAGGAGACAATTGATGAAGAAATTGTGCCGGAAGACGGCGAGGGCGCAGTGGAAACGACTGAGGCTAAATTAAAAAAATTACGGGAAGAATTAAAACAGTGCCAGACGGAAAAACAAGATTATCTGGCGATGGCACAACGGTTAAAAGCCGATTATCTGAATCTCCAACGCGACGCGGCGTCAGCGAAGGATGAATTGATCAAATTTGCCACCGAGCCGCTGTTGCGCCAGATTTTGGAGTTGGCCGACAGTTTTGAATTGGCTTTTTCCAACCACGCGGCTTGGCAGTCAGTTGACGCCAACTGGCGGACTGGGGTAGAATATATTTACGCCAAATTGCAAAATATATTGGAACAATCCGGCTTAAAAGAGATTCTGGCGTCAGATGAATTATTTGATCCCCTAAAACATCACGCGTTGGAATTGATTGAAACCAAAGATCGGACAAAAGTTAATCGGATCATAGAAGTGGTCCAAAAGGGATATACTTTATATGGTAAAATAATTCGGCCGGCGCAAGTCCGGGTCGGTAAATAATTTTTTTAATAAAATATAAGACACAAAAATTATGGCAAAAATTTTGGGAATTGATCTAGGCACTACTTATTCGGCGATGGCTTATGTCGAAGGTGGCACGCCCAAGATTATTGAGAACAGCGAGGGCGCGCGGACGACGCCTTCCGTTGTCGCCCAATCTAAATCCTGTGAACGATTAGTCGGGCTGTTAGCCAAGCGGCAAGCGATCACTAATCCGACCAACACGATTTTCGGCATCAAGCGGCTGATGGGCCACCGGTTTGACGATCCGTTGGTCAAACGCGATCGCGAAATTGCGCCGTTCACGATTGAGCGGTCCGATGATGGCGGGGTGAAAGTTAAGTTGGGCGACCTGCCCGACGGCAAGGCGGGTAAATTTCACCGGCCGGAAGAAATATCGGCAATGATTTTGCAAAAATTAAAACGCGACGCCGAAGCCAAATTGGGCGAAAAAATTGAAGAAGCGGTAATCACTGTGCCGGCCTATTTTGACGATTCCCAGCGTAAGGCGACACGCGACGCCGGCGAGATCGCCGGTTTCAAGGTGAAGCGGATTATCAACGAGCCGACGGCGGCGGCCCTCGCTTATGGTTTCAATAAGAAAAAAGACGAAAAAATTGTCGTCTATGATTTCGGCGGCGGCACCCTTGATGTGTCGGTGCTGGATATCATCGGCGGCGGCGCGGCCGTCGATGAGGAACAAAGTATTCAAGTCAAAGCCACCGACGGCGATTCCCATCTCGGCGGCGACGATATTGATCAAAAAATTATCCGCTGGATCGCCACCGAATTTAAAAAAGAATCGGGCATTGATGTTACCAAAGATTCGTTGGCGCTCCAGCGCTTAAAAGAAGCGGCAGAGAAAACCAAACACGAATTGTCGGAAACCCGCGAAGCGGAAATTAATATTCCCTTCATTACCTCGGACGCCAGCGGGCCGCGGCACCTGCTCTTGAAAATGACGCGGGCTAAACTGGAAGAGTTGGCGCAAGAATTCATTGACCGGTCAATTGAAATTACCCGCCGGGCGCTGGCGGCGTCCGGTTACCAAATTTCGGATATTGACGAAGTGATTCTGGTCGGCGGCCAAACACGAATGCCGGCGATTGTTGAAGCCGTCAAGAAATTTTTCAACAAAAAACCGAATCGTTCCATTAACCCCGATGAGGTCGTCGCAATCGGCGCGGCGATCCAGGCCGGTATTTTTCAGGGCGATGTTAAAGATGTGTTGCTGCTGGATGTCATTCCGTTGTCGCTCGGCATTGAGACAATGGGCGGCGTCAACACGAAAATCATTGAACGCAACACAACGATTCCGGCTTCTAAATCGCAGATTTTTTCCACCGCCGCCGATAATCAAACATCGGTGGAAATTCATGTGATTCAAGGCGAACGGGCGATGGTGGCGGACAATAAAAGTCTCGGTCGTTTCATTTTGGATGGTTTGCCGCCGGCGCCGCGCGGGTTGCCGCAAGTGGAAGTAACTTTTGATATTGATGCCAACGGTATTTTGAGCGTCAAAGCGAAAGACAAAACCAGTGGCCGAG
>DATECC010000095.1:0-2010 GCA_036516635.1 Minisyncoccota bacterium
ATAACTACAATTTTATTTTCTCCATATTTCAAGTATCATTAGACTTGTTCTTATGCCCGCCACTCTCTACGCTCACCAAACCGCCAACATCCGCAAAACCTGGTTCTTGATGACCGGATTTTTCGTTGTCGTCATCGCGCTCGGCTGGCTCTTCAGCCAAGTCTGGGGTAATCCGGCGATTTTATATGTGGCGGTAATCATTGCCGTCTTGATGAATTTTTTCAGTTATTGGTATTCGGATAAAATAGTAATTAAAATGACCGGCGCGCGTCCGGCCTCGCGCGCCGAATTTTTTGACCTTTGGAACGCAGTGGAAAATTTGGCTATCACCGCCGGTCTGCCAAGGCCGAAAGTTTATGTGGTTGACGATCCGGCGCCGAACGCTTTTGCCACCGGTCGCGATGAGAAACACGTCGTCATTGCCGTTACCGTCGGTCTGCTCCAGATTTTGGATAAAACCGAATTGGAAGGCGTCGTCGCCCATGAACTTTCGCATATCGGCAACCGCGATATGCTTGTTTCCACCGTGGCTGTAGTATTGGTGGGGTTTGTCGCCATTCTCTCTGATATCTTTCTCCATTCGCGGTTTTATGGTTTCCACTCCCGCGGCGGCCGCAATAATCGCGCCGCCGGTCTACTGATGCTTTTAGCCCTTATCGCGGCGATTTTGGCGCCGATTGCTGCGACGCTCATCCAGTTGACCATTTCCCGCAAGCGTGAATTTCTGGCCGACGCTTCCGGCGCCCTGCTGACCCGTTACCCGGAAGGATTAGCCAACGCTCTCCGGAAAATCAGCGCGCGCGGCGCGCCGTTGCGGCGCGCTTCAAACGCCACCGCCCATCTCTTCATCGCTAATCCATTCGGTGGCCGCGGCGGCTTGACTAAACTTTTTATGACCCATCCGCCGATGGAAGAGCGAATCAGGGCCCTGCTCGCATGAGACCACTATATTTTTTTACCGACAGATTATTGGCGGCTACCGTAATCAAACTTTTGCCGCGCCGTTTGACACCGAATCTAATCACAACCTTTCGCTTTCTGACCGTGCCCGCGGTTTTTTTTCTGTTGATTTTTGAACGCTATGATTGGAGCGGCGGCCTTTTTTTGTTGGCGGTTTTCACCGATATGCTGGATGGTGCGCTGGCGCGCACGACCAACCAGATTACCAATTGGGGCAAGTTGTTTGACCCGCTGGCGGACAAATTATTGATCGGCAGCGCGGCGGCGGTGCTGGTTACTCGTTTCTTGTCTTTCAAACTCGCCGCGGCGATTATTGCCGTTGAATTGCTACTGATTCTCTCCGGTTATTATTATAAATATTACCGCCGGCTTGATATTCAAGCCAATTATCTTGGTAAAACCAAAATGGTCCTCCAATCAATCGGTCTGCTGGCGCTGTTCGGATCGGTGCTCGGCCTTCCGTCTTGGTTCTGGCTTCAATTGCTGGCCGACGATATTCTAACCGTGGCGCTGATCTTTGCCATTTTGAGTTTTTTCGGCTATCGTTCAATTTAGGCAGTGGAGGGTTCGCGATAATTTTTGGAGGGTTCGCATAGTGGTCTAGTGCGCTCGCTTGGAAAGCGAGTGTCGCCTCATCGGCGACCATGAGTTCAAATCTCATACCCTCCGTTTTTCATATTTTGCTTCGCAAAATGCGCCGCGAGAAGTTGATTAAATCCCAAAAATCGCATAGACTAAATTGTGATAGTTAAATTTCTTAACCAAACTTCACTGTTAATATCGTTAAAAAAATTGCGGATGCATTGGGCGTTTCGCTTGATGTTTTAATGAAATAAATATGAAAAGAAAATCTTCAAACAAAGATCTGCGCAAGGCAAATGCCGCCAAGAAAGACGAATTTTATACTCAACTTATTGATATAGAAAAAGAACTGAAGCACCATAAAGAACAATTTCGAGGCAAGGTTGTTTATTGTAATTGCGATGATCCTTTTGAGAGCAATTTTTTTAAGTATTTTGCCGCTAATTTTAAAGAATTAAAACTAAGAAA
>DATECC010000096.1:0-8395 GCA_036516635.1 Minisyncoccota bacterium
ATTTGGGCGCAATGATCGGCGCCGGCCTGTCGCTGGCGCGGGCGCTGGCGGTGATGGAACGGCAAGCGGCGTCCAAAAAGTTTCGTCAGGTGATTGCCGGCTTGAGCGAACGGATTAAGGAAGGAAAAAGTTTGAACCACGCGCTCGGTTTGTTTCCGGAAGTTTTTCCGCCCGTTTTTATCTCAATGGTCGCCGCCGGCGAGGAATCCGGTAAATTGCCGCAGGCGCTGACGGTCGTCGCCGAGCAATTGATGAAGAGTTACGATCTGCAGCGGAAAGTCCGCGGCGCGATGATTTATCCGGCGATCATCGTCGGCGTGATCATCATCATCGGCATTTTAATGATGATCTTTCTGGTGCCTAATCTGACGGCGATTTTCAAAGAATTAAACGCAGAATTGCCGTTGTCCACCAAAATCGTCATCGCGACCAGCAATTTTCTGGCTAATCACACTTTGATTTTCCTACTCGGTTTTCTGCTGTTCATCTCCGGTCTGGTAACTTATTTCCGCTCGGCCCGCGGCCGACTGACGATTTCTTGGCTGACGCTTCATTTGCCGCTGGTTAAACCGATTGCCAAAGAAGTTTCCAGCGCGGCGACGATGCGGACCTTGTCGTCATTAATTTCCGCCGGCGTCGGAATGGTGGAATCGCTGACCATCACCAGACAAGTGGTGCAAAACCATTATTACCAGGCGGTCGTCGCCCAAGCCGCCGTTGCTGTGGAGAAAGGCGAAACACTGGCGGCGGCCTTCAAACAGCACGAAGATTTATATCCGCCGCTGGTCGGTGAAATGATTGAAGTCGGCGAAGAAACCGGCAAGTTGTCGGAGATGCTGTTGAAGGGAGCACTGTTTTACGAAGAAGAGATCAATCAAGCGACGAAAAATTTATCAACGATCATTGAACCAGCCTTAATGGTGTTGATCGGACTCGCGGTCGGTTTTTTCGCCGTTTCCATGATCGGGCCGATTTATTCTTTGAGCGACGCGCTATGAGAAAGTTAAAAGTGCAAAGTGTAAAGTGTAAAGTAATAAAAGAAGGGTTCACTCTGATTGAATTTTTAATCGCGGTGGCCATCATCACTCTG
Source organism: Minisyncoccota bacterium (assembly GCA_036516635.1). Taxonomy (GTDB): domain Bacteria; phylum Patescibacteriota; class Minisyncoccia; order Phycocordibacterales; family JACOZG01; genus JACOZG01. Next base: position 1,091 of record DATECC010000096.1, read on the forward strand.
CTCGTTGGCGTTATTCTCTGGCCTTACGCTAATTTCCGCGACGAAAAATTACTGGATGGCGCCGCCGAGGAAATGATCTCGCTTCTCAATGAAGCGCGGATCAGAACCTTATCCTCCGACGGCGGTTTGGCCTATGGGGTTTTTTTTGAAAGTGATAAAATGACCTTGCTGCCCGATAATCGGGAGGTGTGGTTGTCCAAGCGTTTGTCCATTTCCGACATCAATTTAACCGGCGGCGGCGCGACTGTTACTTTCAAGCGGTTAACCGGCGCCACCGATCAGGGCGGTACGGTGACGATTAGTTTGGTTTCGGATCCTAATCGGCAGCGGATAATTACCATCAATGCCGCCGGCGGCATCGGTCTGTATCAACTGGCGGTGTCGGAGGAATCTTAAAAACAATCAATGGTCAGGCCAACCCAATCCAAAAATAAATTAAACCCCCACTCACTCGGTTTTACTTTGCTGGAAATCCTAATCGGTGCCGGCATTATCACCGCCTCGTTTCTCGGCGTCTTAACCGTGTTTGATCGTTTAACCAAAACCAGCCGTCAGCTGACGGAATTAACACAGGCCAATTTCCTGTTGGCAGAAGGTTTGGAAGCCGCCCGTTTGTGGCGGGATAACGATTGGGTTAATTTCAGTAATTGGCCGGCGGGCACGGAATACTATTTAACCTGGAACGGCAGCCGTTGGGCGACGAGTACCGTTAATATTTTTCTGGACGGCAAATTTGACCGGCACCTCGCCGTCGCGCCAGTAGCGCGCGCTAACGGCACCAAGGATATTATCCCGCCGGGCGGTGGCGGCGGCACGACTGATCCCGACACGAAATTAATCACCGTGACGGTGGCTTGGCCGACGGCCGGCGCGACGACCACCAAAACTCTGTCGGCTTACTTCACCAATTTATTTGATTGAAATGAAACTGCCAACCAATCGTGGCTACACCTTACTGGAAGCGATTATTTATATCGTGATTTTAGCGGTAATGTCCGTGATTTTTATTTCTTTGCTTTTTACGATGACCGAATCGTTTAATGAATTTCGTTTGACGCGCGCGCTGGTCAGTTCCGCTTCCGCCGGCCTGGAACGGCTGGTGCGCGAAACTCAACACGCGGCCACTATTGATTTGGCCAGCAACCTAGGAGTTCATCCGGGCCGCCTGTTACTCAATACGACCAATGCTGCCGGTCTGCCGACCACTCTAGATTTTTATTTATTGGCCGGCGCGCTGATGGTGAAAGAGGGCACGGCCACGGCCGTACCAATCACCGCGACTGGCGTGACGGTTGACGGTTTGATTTTTCGCCAAATTGTCACAGCCGAATCCACGGCGGTGAAAATGGAATTAACTTTGAGCGCGCACCGCGGCGCCTTAACGCGCGCGGAAAAATTTTACGCCACCGCCGTCCTCCGCGATTCATATTGATTATGAAAATTATCAGCCACCAGCCACCAGTTACTAGCTACCAACAAAGCCAACCCCCGGCCGCGGCGGGGCAAGCAATCATTGCCTCGGTAATTTTTCTGGTGCTGTTGTCGGTGGTGATCATCGCCGGCTTTGCGACGCCACTGACGCGAGAACTCAAAAATGTTCGGCTGGCGGCCAACTCTCTGCAAAGTTATTTTACCGCCGAATCCGGCGTGGAAGATGCCGCCTACCGCATTAAAGCCAATCTGTCCTATTTGCCCGAATATGATCTTGATCTGAATGGCGCCCGGGCCACCGTCAGCATCGTGTCCGCCGGCAATACGCGAACGATCAATGTTATCGGCAACAATCAAAATCATCTGCGCTTGGTGGAAGCCAGATTGACGATTTCCAGCGTCAACCCCCAATTTTTCTACGGCGCCCAAGTCGGCGAGGGCGGGTTGGAAATGGACAACGGCAGTCAAATTAAAGGTGCCGCCGGCGCCGTAGGCAATCTTTATTCCAACGGTCCGGTGGTCGGTTTCGGTAGCGGACTGGAATCAATCGTTACCGGCGATGTGTTGGTGGCGACCGGCGTCGCCATCGGTGACCAATCCACGACCTGCAACACCGACCAAATTGCCGGCCAAACCAATCCACAGATTGATTTTGCTCAAAGTTTTCGCGCCACTGACAGCAAACCTTTGTCCAAGGTCAGTTTATATTTGAAAAAAGTCGGCACACCCATCAATCGGACGGTGAAAATTACCGCCGACAACAACGGCGCGCCGGCAAGCGCCGCTTTGGCCAGCGACAAGCTTACGGCCAGTTTGGTAACAACTAACTACGGCTGGATTGATGTTGTGTTTGAGTCGCCGGCGACCCTCATCGCCAACACTACTTACTGGCTGATTTTGGATGTTGCTCAAGACAACAACGATTACTGGGTCTGGTGCCGCGATACAAACAACGGCTACGGCAACGGCCAGAGCAAATACAAACAGGATTGGTCCACCGGCGGCAGTTGGACGGCCAATACTGGCGATTTAACTTTCAAAACTTACTTGGGCACCGGCGTGAGCACCTTGGATAAAATGGTGGTCTACGGCGATGTCAAAACCAACACCATCACCAACAGTAAAATTTGCGGCGACGCCTATTATCAAAGTATTGATTCCAGTTCGCTGAATTTTTTAAACGCTCCAGCCGATCCGCCTTGCTTGTCGCCGGTAACCAACGGCGTGGCTTATCCCAACAGCGGCGATCCGCCGGTCTCGCCGCTGCCGATCTCGCAAGCCAATATTGACGAATGGAAAGCCGCCGCCGCGGCCGGCGGTAACTGTGTCCAGCCGCAATGCGATATTTCCGGCAATTTGAATGTGGACGCCGATCTGAGTTTCGGACCGAAAAAAATTTTGGGAAACCTCAACTTCACCGCCAACGGCAAAACCTTGGCGATCACTGGCACAACTTATGTGGTCGGCAATGTGGACATCAGCAACAATGCCACGATTCGTTGCGATAGCGGTTATAATAATGATTCTTGCGTGGTCGTCACCGACGGTCAGATCGTCGTCGGCAACGGAGCGCAATTCCAGGGTTCGGGCCAGGCCGGCAGTTATATCTTATTATTGACCACTAAGGCCGGCGGTGCCGATGATTCGGCGATTGAATTGAATAATAACGCCTTGGGAGCGATTATGTACGCGGCGAACGGCGCGGTGGAGTTGGAAAATAATGTTAATGCCACCGAGGTCATCGGTTATAAATTGGAGCTAGAGAACGGCGCCACCATCACTTACGAACAAGGCTTGCTCAATTCCAGCTTCACCACCGGCCCGGGAATTTCCTTTGTGATTGACGGTTGGAAGGAAGTGCAGTAGTAGTAACGGTCGAGAGTAAAGTTTAAAGTGTAAAGTAAGATGAATCTATGAAACGAACAATCATCGCCAACTGGAAGATGAATCCGGACACGCCGCGCGAAGCGCGCCGGCTGTTTGGCAAAATTAAGCGCGCGGCGGCGCGCCGGTCTCGGGTGACAACAGTGGTTTGTCCGCCGGCGGTGTTTTTGCCGCTGCTTCAAGCCGGAAAAAATTTAACGCTCGGCGGACAGGATATTTTCACCGCGCCGCGCGGCGCCTACACCGGTTCAATTTCGGCGGCGCAAATTAAGTTTGCCGGCGCCGCTTATGTCATCCTGGGCCATTCCGAGCGCCGTTGGCCGCCGGCGGGAACGGGGGAGACCAACGAAGTAATTAATGAAAAAATTAAATTGGCGCTCGCTACCGGCCTGCGCGTGATTTTATGCGTCGGCGAAACCGCGCGCGACGAGCGCGGCGATTATCTGAAAATTGTTCGGGAAATGTTGGAACGCGGGTTGGACCGCCTCACCCGCGCCGATCTGAAATTTTTGCTGATTGCTTACGAGCCGGTCTGGGCGATCACCGCGCCAACCTCGGTGAAGTCGTGGCGGGGGACGGCTGATACGCCGGAAGATTTTCTGGAACAGTCCTTGTTTATCAGAAAAGTTTTGGCGGCACGCTTCGGCCAGGCGGCGGCCTTGGCCGTGCCGGTGCTCTACGGCGGTTCGGCGACACCGGATAACGCCGCCGATTTTTTAACTCGCGGCGAAGCCGCGGGCTTATTGGTCGGACACGCTTCGCTTCGCGCCGATCAGTTCAATAAAATTTTGCGCTTGGTCGACCGATCGGCTTAAGAATGGAAAATTTCCACCTCCCGCTTTTAAGCGAAAGACCGGTGGCCGACTTGGCCGGCCACCGGGTCATTTTACGGCTGGATCTTAATGTGCCGATCACGGCTGGCCGCGTCAGCGATGATTTTCGGCTGAAAAAAATCCTGCCGACGATTGATTATCTGCGTCAGATTGGTGCCAAAGTGATCGCCATCAGCCACCTGGGCCGGACTGAAGAAAGCTTGCGGCCGGTAGCCGCTTACTTTAAGAATTTTTTTCCAACGGAATTTATTCCGACGCTGGCCGTCGCTCCTAAATTGATTGCCGCCACCCCGGCCGGTACGATTTTATTGCTGGAAAATCTGCGCCGCGAGAGCGGCGAGGAAACCAATGAGCAAAATTTTGCCGGCCAACTGGCGAAACTCGGCGATTTTTTCGTCAATGAAGCCTTCGCTTCGTCGCATCGCCCTCACGCCTCAATTGTCGGCTTGCCGCGTTGTTTGCCGAGCGTTGCCGGTTTCATTTTTAACGATGAAGTCAAAAATTTAAGCCGGGTTTTTGCGCCACCCCGGCCGTTCACGGTGATTTTAGGCGGCGCGAAATTTGAAACCAAATTACCGGTCGTTAAAAAACTGATCGGCCTAGCCGACCGGCTCGTTATTTACGGCGCGCTCGCCCACGCTTTTTTCCAAGAGTCGGGGTACGAACTTGGCGAGTCATTGGTGGAACGCGATACCGCCTTCGTGCGGCCGTTGCTCGGCCACCCGAAAATTATTTTACCGGTGGATGTGCGGGTGAAAAACGGCGCGCGGATATTTATTAAAACACCGGAACATTTGGTGCCGACCGACAATATTTTGGATGTCGGCCTCGTTTCGCTGGAAAAATTATTGCCACTCATCGCCGAGTCGCGGTTCATTTTATGGAATGGGCCGCTTGGTAATTTTGAACAGGGGTTCAAAGGTTCAACCGAAGCAGCGGCCAAGTTCATTTCCGCTAGCACCGCCACGACCATCGTCGGTGGCGGCGACACCGTCGCCGCCATCCGCGCGCTCGATCTGCTGGATCAATTTGATTTTGTCTCCACCGGCGGCGGGGCGATGCTGGATTTCATCGCCACCGGCACTCTGCCGGGGATTGAAGCGCTATTGACAAAAATATAATGTAGGAATATAATCTGAAGCAGAAAGTGGCAATTAGTGGTTTTTAGGCCTAAAACATTGGTGTTTTGGCCAGAAACCACCTAGGACCTTAACAGGAGTATATTTATGTTGAAGACAGAGTCAGCCGTCGACGCGCGAGTGGAGTTTGTCTTTGTGGATCGTGAAAGAGATGAAAGGGTGTTTTTCATCGCCACTCCAGAAAACACAGAGAGTGGTGGGAACACGATCCTATTCCACAGTCACTACCACCGGCCGCCGGTGCTAGTGGGTGACGAGATCGTCCCGGGAGGAAACGATCCGGGAGATAATCTGACCGACATTGAAATCGGCACGATACTACATGGAGTGTGCGAATTTGCCTCAGACGGGCGGCCACGCGCGCGGTGCTGGTGTCGGTCCAGCGAGTTCATCGCTTGTAAGGATGAACTCGCCCAGAGGCAGGAAGAGCTTCAAGAGTTTCGGGCGGCGGAGGCGCATCGATTGGCCGCGTTTGAGCGTAAGGCGGCCAATCCGCGGACTTATGATGAGGCGTTGCGATTGGGGTGGGAAGATGTCACTTCTCCGACCGACCTCGGTCCTCACAACCGCCAGAGGATTTTGGAGCGGCAGTTCGCCGGCGAGGCGGGACCGCGGCGACTCACCAAACACCTGCCGCCGGCGAATGGAAAGTGCAGCAAGAGGAGTTTAGACCTCGTCTCCTGACGAGGGATGAGCCCAAACACGGCATTTGATTGAGGACTTAATCCTTGAGTCAGATGCCGTGTTTTTCATTGTTCTGACAAAGCGATACTTGACACCAAATCTATAATATGCATATAATATAATAGTATTTTGATCTTTGAAATAGAATCACTATTTGAAACAAGCTATTTGTGGCTTATCTGCTAATTAGTGGAAGGCCTTAAACAACTTGTTTCAAACTCTGAAGCAAGACGTAGTTTTGAGATCGTATGCTCAAATCCAGCCGCCTCGAGATAATTTCAAAAGGCTAACAGAAAAAGGAGTGCGTTATGAAGTGGACACAAGTTCCCGCTGGCGACATCAATGCCGCTAATCAACGTCTATGGGTCGCGATCGGCGACAACGCTGAAGAGGTCGCAGCGCGCATCAACGCTGACTCTGCATTCGTGGCGAATATCACCCGACTCATGGTCAACGGCGGTTACGAGCCGTCAACATCACAGAAGCTCGCCCGTGGGATCATGGGCAAGAACTTCTTCGGCATCGAGGAAGCGATCAAACACTTCCGGGTTAACGCCACGAAGCAACAGCTCGCTTACTTGGCCGAAGTTCCGTTCAGCGAGGAAATACTGAAGTCCTGCAGGGACACTCATGTTCTCGTCGCCGTGTTCCCGCTGTCGATCCTCGACATCCGTGGCCTCGCCAAGAAGCAGTCCGACCGGACCCTGTTTTGCTCACAGGACTGGTATGACGAGCAGGCATTCGCCAAGGATAAGGGCAAGGTCGGCTGGCAGTTGGTCCGCAAGGAACCGATCGCCAACTCGACCTCAAAGACGTGGAACGACCAGCAGGCACTCCTGTCGAAAGATGAGGAAACGCCGACTGCTCGGGTCGTGATTTACACCATGGTCGGCCACTTCCTCGCCACTGGGGAGTATCTGCTCGATAAGATCTACGTCCACTGCGTTGATCTCGGCTCGGATGGTAACCGCGTCTTTGTCGGCTGCTTCGATGCCGAGGGTCTCCACGTATACGACTGGTACGACGACGATTGCTATGTCAGCATCGGCTTGTCGGCTGCCAGGAAACAGTGATTCTCGATCCCTTGAGGGCTTGTCCCTCTTGAATACTTGAGCCTCCGCAAATTTTTTTGCGGAGGCTCTTTCATTTTCACAAGAAAAACTCTATTATATTTTTAGGTAATTAGGCCGAAACGTAACCACGGTGGAGTAAAATATCCTTGTGGTTATGCTCTCAAAACAAGAAACGAGATGTCTGACGTCTTTTCGTCTCGGTCTGCAAGTGCGTTTTCTGCGGTTACCGGAAGCTCTGGAAGACTCGTCGGAAGTATCTGA
>DATECC010000097.1:0-3607 GCA_036516635.1 Minisyncoccota bacterium
AGAATTAACATCTTCTTTGGATATTACTGTCTCTTTAGAATTAAGTATTCTTGCTGTATCACGTAGCGCTTGACGCGCTCCTACTGTCGCAAATGTACCTATACGTGCAATATTATCTTCGCCGTACTTTTGTATTAAATACTTATATACTTTCTCTACACCACTGGTTGAGAAATCAACATCAATATCAGGCAAGGACTTTCGACCTGGAGTTAAGAATCTCTCAAACATTATATTATGTTCGATAGGATCTATGCTAATTTTAATCGCCTCAGCGGTTTTTTGATTGACCGCTTCGCACGGCGGCACATCCAGCGGCGACGGCAGATAATAAGCGACGGCGTCCAAGACTAATTGGACGCCTTTGTTTTTCAGCGCCGAACCGCAGAGCACCGGAAAAAGTTTGTTTTGAATCGTGCCGCGACGAATCAGCGCGCGCAGGCGGTCCAGACTGATTTCTTTGCCTTCCAAATAATCAGTCAGCCCGGCGTCGTCAACCTCCACAATTTTTTCCACCGCCGCGGCCCGCTCGCTTTCGGCTTCGGCGCGGAGCGCCTCGGGAATTGGCTGCCGGTTGATTTTCTCCCCCTTCTCGCCCTCAAAAGTTAAATATTCGCGCGTCAGCAAATCGACCACGCCGCGCAGATTATTTTCGTGGCCGTCCGGAATCTGCAACTTTACCGCGCGCGGCGAGAGTCGTTCAATAATTGATTGATACGAACGGTCAAACGAGGCGCCCAACCGATCCAGTTTATTAACGAAACAAATTCGCGGCACCTTGTATTCGTCGGCGTAACGCCAGTTAGTTTCCGATTGCGGTTCCACGCCGGCCACGCCGTCAAATACCACCACCGCGCCGTCCAACACTCGCAGGGAACGTTTGACTTCGATCGTAAAATCAATATGGCCGGGCGTATCAATGATATTCAGCCGGACTTTTTCCGCTTCTTTATCTTGGGCATCCGTCGGCGACCAGTAGGCGGTTGTAGCGGCGGCAGTGATGGTGATGCCGCGTTCCCGTTCCTGTTCCATCCAGTCCATCACCGTATCGCCCTCGTGGACCTCGCCGATCTTGTGGCTCAAGCCGGTATAAAAAAGCACCCGTTCGGAGGTAGTAGTCTTGCCGGCGTCAATGTGGGCAATGATGCCGATATTTCTAATCTTGGCGAGCGGATAATCGGGCGGCATAAAAAATTATTTGCTACCGCTTGCGGCCGGCAACGCCGGCCGCGGATTGGCGGCGCGCGCGAAATGGGCAAAGGCGCGATTGGCTTCCGCCATTTTGTGAATCGTTTCTTTCTTTTTCACCGCCTCGCCTTCGTTCTTACTGGCGGCGATTAATTCTTCGGCTAAGCGGCGGTCAAATGACCGGCCGGTTTTGGCCCGAGCGGCCGTGAGAATCCAGCGCATGGCTAGGGTCAGACGGCGCCGCGGATCCACCTCGTGCGGAATTTGATAATTGGCGCCGCCGACGCGGCGCGATTTAAGTTCGGTATGCGGTCCGACATTTTTCAGCGCGATCTCAAATACTTCCAACGGGTCGCTCTTGGTTGATTTTTTAATTTCCGCCAAAGCGCCGTAGACCAAACCGCGCGCCAGTGATTTTTTCCCTTGTTTCATCACGCGATTAATTAAATTGGCCACCTTTAACGAACCATAGACCAGATCTGGTTGGAGGGAACGATTGACTTTAATTTTTCGTCTCATTGTCGGGTGATTTTTTACCGGGCTTATTTTTCTTTCGGCCGCTTGACGCCGTACGAACTGCGGCTCTGCCGGCGATTCTCCACGCCGCCGGCGTCAAATTTGCCGCGAATGATGTGGTAGCGGACGCCCGGCAAATCTTTAACGCGGCCGCCGCGAATCAACACCATGGAATGTTCTTGCAAATTATGGCCGATGCCGGGGATGTAGGCCGTCACTTCCATCCCGTTGGATAACCGGACGCGGGCGATTTTCCGGATTGCCGAGTTCGGTTTTTTCGGCGTCGTGGTCTTCACTTGCACGCAAACGCCGCGCTTGAACGGCGACGGATAAAAAATCGGCCGGTTTTTGAGCGTGCTGAAACCGCGCGCCAAAGCCACCGACCGCGATTTTCGGCGCGCCGATTGGCGGGGACGTTTCAATAATTGGTTGATCGTGGCCATGAACTAATGATGAGTAAGTTCCACTCTAATATGTCGCCGGTAAAAATGCAAGAAATTAAAAAGTCAAACCGGTGAAGAGTTGGAATAAAATCAGCACGAGAGGGAAAATCAGACGCCAGAGAAAAAACAACACCAGTAGAATCAGGATCAGCTGATAGCGATTGACGAATTCTTCCACCGCGCGGTAGCGGTATGGCAGACAGGCAAAAAGAATTTTGGCGCCGTCCAGCGGCGGCAGGGGCAATAAATTGAATACCGCCAAAATCAAATTGATCAGCACGACAAACATCGCGAGTTCCAAAAAAGCCGGCGGCAGAGACAGGCCGAGCCGGATTAAAACCGCGAAGAAGCCGGCGAGCAGAAGATTGGCCGCCGGCCCGGCGACGCCGACTAACGCCGGCCCCCAGCGGCCGGCTTTCAAATTATAGGGATTGTACGGCACCGGTTTGGCCCAGCCGAAAATAAAACCGCCGGCCGAGTAAGTGAGCAAGGGCACCAACACCGAGCCGATCGGGTCCAGATGTTTGAGCGGATTAAGTGTCAATCGACCAGCCAGTTTGGCTGTCGGATCGCCCAAAAAATAGGCGACAAAACCGTGCGACACTTCATGGAACACGACGGATAAGAGAAGGATTATGATTGGAAAAATTACGTCTATTGTCATTGGTGTAAATTCTATGATAGCATGGCTTCAATGAAAACTTGTTTTGTGTGCCATAAAGGGAGCGTGGTCGGCGGCGGTTATTCCAATCGCATCCGCGCCACCAAATTCAATCCCACCGGCAAAATCCGGCGCCAGCCCAATCTTCAGTGGGCGAGCTGGCCGGGTCGTCCGTCCGCCGGCGGACCGGGCCGAGTAAAAATTTGCACCCGCTGTCTCAAGTCGGGGAAATATCTCACGGCTGGTTTCAAAGTGAAATAAAATAAATCCCGTTAGAAAATATATTTTCTAACGGGATAGACAAGACTCTAATCATCACCGATCAGGAATAACTTCTAGCAATTCTTCTGGTTCGTCAACGCAGACTTCCGCACCGGCGGCCTTGAGCACCGGAATCATAAAATCGTGGCCGCCGGTAAAACCGATCGGCCTGACACCAGCGGCGCACCCGGCGCGCATATCCGACTTGAAGTCGCCGACAAAACGAGTTTCGGCCGGGCGCGCGCCAAATTGCCGACAACAGGCCGACAACGCTTCAGTTTTATTTCCGACACCGGCATAAACAGCATTGAACAGGCCGCGCCATCCACTCCCATCAAGGCGGCAATTAATGTAAGCCGGTGAAGCCCCACTGACAATCGCCGTCGCCAAACCGCGCCGTCGCAACTGCTCGATCACCGATGCCATCCCCAAGTAGGCGTCGTCCAACGGTGCGTAGAGCGACAATATTTCCAAGAACTGTTTGTCCAATTCTGTCTGCGACCAATTGATTCCGTAAGCACGAAAAAAATCGGCGGAT
>DATECC010000098.1:0-2500 GCA_036516635.1 Minisyncoccota bacterium
TCAACCCCGCCAATCAAGAAAAAATTCCGATTTGGGAAGCCGAATATGTGCTGGCCGGAGTCGGCACCGGCGCAATTATGGGCGTGCCGGCCAACAATGAGTGCGACCGCGAATTTGCGCAGAAGCATAATTTGCCGATTCGAGAAGCGCCAGCGGCCGACGAAATCAGTTTGAAAAAAATTAAAGCGCGCCCGCTGACGACTTACAAACTGCATGATTGGATCTTTTCCCGCCAGCGCTACTGGGGCGAGCCGATTCCACTGGTTTATTGTACGGTGCATGGTTGGACACCAGTGCCGGAAAAAGATTTGCCGGTTAAATTGCCACCCATTAAAAGATATCAACCGACCGACACCGGCGAGTCGCCGCTGGCATCGGTTGACCAATGGGTTAGAACAAAATGTCCGGTTTGCGGCGGACCGGCCCGCCGCGAAACCGACACGATGCCGAATTGGGCCGGCTCGTCCTGGTATTATTTGGCGTATCTGCTACCGAAAAATTCTAAAACCGAAATTCGAAATCTTAAACAAACTCTAAAACTTAAATTCCAAAACTTGAATTTTAAAAAATGGCTGCCCGTTGATTGGTACAACGGCGGGTTGGAACACACCACGCTCCATTTGTTGTATTCGCGTTTCTGGCACAAGGCGCTTTACGATTTGCAGTTGGTGCCGACACCGGAGCCCTACGCCAAACGCACTTCCCACGGTTTGATCTTGGCCGCCACTGGCGAAAAAATGTCCAAGTCGCGGGGTAATGTCATCAATCCCGACGAATTGGTGCGCCGCTTCGGCGCCGACGCTCTGCGTCTCTACGAAATGTTTATGGGACCGTTTGATCAGGCGATCGGTTGGAATGAAGACGGATTGGTCGGCACGCGGCGGTTTTTGGATCGCGTTTGGCGATTAGTCAATGCCAATCAAGCCAAGAAAACAAAACCGGCGCGATTAGATCTGGCCGGCCAAATTTTACTCCAGCAGACAATCAAAAAAGTGACGAACGATCTTGAACAGCTGAAATTCAACACCGCCATGGCCGCCTTGATGATCGAGCTCAATTATTTGGAAAAAATTTTACCGGTACGGTCCATCGCGATCAAAACTTTTTTGAAATTACTATCACCCTTCGCGCCGCACCTCACCGAAGAACTTTGGAGTAATTTGGGCGAAAAAAAATCCGTTCATTTGGCGCCGTGGCCGCGCTTAATTAGGATCGCATCGAGTCCGGCGGCGCCGGTTAAGATCGTCGTTCAGATTAACGGCCGGACGCGCGATATTTTGGAAACGGTGGCGGATTTGGCTGAAGAAAAAATCAAAAATTTGGCTCTGGAACGAGCGAAAATTAAATCGCGGCTAAACGGTAAGAATATTAAACGCACGATTGTCATTCCCAACCGCCTGATCAACTTGGTGATTGATTAAAAAAGTTTTCCTTGACGCCGAATGAGCGAGATGATATAAATAGGACAGCGCTTGGTTATAAAAGTAAATTATTAATTTAATATGGCTAAAAATAACAATATTTCTTTCAAACCGGAAGCGGTCACCAAACTACTTCTTTCGTCGTTGCCGGAGCGGGCCAGAGACATCATTAAAAAACGTTTTGGTCTGGAACAGAGCGAGCGTCTGACGCTTGACGCGATCGGTCAGAAGTACGGCATCACCCGCGAACGGGTTCGGCAGATTGAAGATTTTTCGCTCAAAGCGATCCGTCGGTCGGGCGAATTCGCCGGCGCCGCCGGCGTCTTTGCCGAACTGCACCGCGTCCTTGATGATTACGGCGGCATTGTTCACGAGCGGGGATTTTTAAAACACTTAAGCGACGATGAGGTCAGCCAGAATAATTTTCATTTTTTGCTCGTGCTGGGCAATGAATTTACAAAACTGAAAGAAGACGACGAATTCCATCACCGCTGGATCATTGATGAAACTCTGGCTGAACGGGTGCACGCGGCGTTGCGCCGCGTTGCCACCGGATTGGCCGAGGACGATTTATTGTCGGAAGAGGAAATGGTCAAGCGATTGTTAGAGGCCATTGATGAACGAGCGCGCGATGAAGTCCTGCTGAACAAGGCGCGTCGCTGGCTCTGTCTGTCCAAACAATTGGGTCTTAATCCGGTCGGCGAATGGGGCCGGGCGGATTCGCCGAATGTCCGCGTCCGCGGCGTCCGCGATTACGCTTTTTTGGTGCTGCGCCGGCAGGGTTCGCCGATGCACTTTATGGAGGTGGCGAAGACCATCAGCGGTTCGTTTAATCGTTCGGCCAATCCGGCGACTTGCCATAACGAATTAATCAAAGACCAGCGTTTCGTGCTTGTCGGCCGCGGGATGTACGCGCTGACCGAATGGGGCTACCGGCCCGGCATCGTCCGCGAAGTGGTCGCCGGCATTCTCAAAGAACACGGCCCGTTGACCGAAGAGGAGGTGTTGGGCCGCGTGCTTAAGGAACGTTATGTCAAGCCGAACACCATTCTCATCAATCTCAAAAATCCCGACTACTT